>VFJO01000115.1 GCA_009886045.1 Verrucomicrobiota bacterium | reverse complement strand
GTTTTCCTTAAATTCGCGGTCGTAGCGCCGCGCATACCTGCTTTGTGTTTTTTCCATTTCGGGTCTCTTTCTTTAGTGAGCCCCTCACGGTTTTTCGAGGTAGGATCAGTATTAGAAGCCGAGAGCGTGATCGTGGCATTCCCCGCTGCAGTAGGCACGCCGGTGATATATCCGCTGGTGGCGTTGACAGTGAGGCCGGTAGGAAGATTCGTGGCCCCGTAGCCGCGTGGGATATTGAGTGCTGCGATGCGATAGCTGAAAGGCACGCCCACTTGGGCGGTTGTTGAGTTCGCGCTTGTGATGCGCGGCACGATGGGAGTGACAACAATGGTTAGGGTTTGATTGGCTGTGCCTCCTGCATTGGCTGCATAGACCTTCGCCGCAATCGTGCCATCCACAATGGGGGTGCCAGTGATCAGGCCTGTCGTGGCATTGATGGTGAGTCCGATCGGCAAGCTGGTGGCAAAGTATTTTGTGGGGGTCTGGGTTGCAGTAATCTGATGACTGATGGCGCTGCCGAAGTTCGCATTCACCGTGGCAGTACTGGTGATGACCGGAAGCGGAGGCAATATCGAAACTGTGAGGCTTTGGGTGGCTGTTCCTGCCGCATTGGAAGCCGAGAGGGTGATCGTGGTATTTCCCGGCGCAGTTGGCACGCCGGTGATGTATCCGCTGCTGGCGTTCACTGTAAGGCCGCTAGGAAGATTCGTGGCCCCATAGCTGCGTGGGATATTGAGTGCCGCGATGCGGTAGCTGAAAGGTACGCCTACCTGAGCGACTGTCGAGTTAGCGCTTGAGATTTGAGGCACGGTGGGAGCGACAACGATGGTCAGGGTTTGATTGGCTGTTCCTCCGGTATTAGCTGCGTAAATCTTCGCAGCAAATGTGCCATCCATGCTGGGGGTGCCAGTAATGAGGCCCGTCGTGGCATTGATGGTTAATCCTAGAGGGAGTGAACTTCCCTGAAAGTACGTTGGAGAGTTTATCACCTCAATCTGATGCGTAAAGGCGGAGGCGACCTTTCCGGAAGTTGCAGCCGAGCTTGAGATCACAGGCTTGAGCTTGGTGGCATCCGACTGAATGACGATTTGAATGGCCTGCGAGGGGCTCACGCCCAGAAGATTCGTCGCGGTGAAGCTCAGATTGTAAGTGCCAGGCTGGAGCGGGGTGCCGCTCAGAATCCCCGTAGTGGGATTGAGGCTCAAACCGAGCGGGATACTTCCACCCGTGCGAGTGAAGAGAGTTGGAAAATGTGTGGCTTGGATTTGATATTGGAAAAAGCTTCCATTCAATCCTTGTGGGGCTGCATAGCTCACCACTGGTACGGATAGGGAATAGAGGGCAGGGGAGTTAAAAAAGATTGCGGAGCTGGAGCCAATATCATCGGCATTTCGGATGAGGTAATTTTGTGAAAAATAATTCTCTGGCCCGTTCGGTTGGGCATCCAATGCGCTTTGCGGGCCAGTGTCGCTCACGGTGTTGCCGAATATAAAATTGTGCTCTGTGGTCTTCGTCGAGCGAGATCCAACGCGGATTCCTCGAGTATTGTTCGAGCAGATATTTGCAATGATGCTGTTGTATGAGGTCAAATCCACATCGTAGGAGTAGAGGTTAATGGCGATCGGATTTGATGTGACGGTGTTTCCGACGACTTGGTTGTATCTAGCGCCCTCTTCAACGAAGATTCCGCTTCTTACGCACTGGGCGACTGAGTTGAACTTGACCAAGGCACTTCTGGTGTAGGCATCCAGATCGATGCCGTCCATATTGACATTGGAGACCGTATTATCGGAAAAAATAAATCCTCCTGTTGCATCGATGGTCCAAATGCCACGGGCAGCCCCTCCATTAAGGACGCACCCCTGGACAATGCAGGGGTTTCCTCCTTTGGAAAACCAGATCAAATCAGAACCGCTGACGCGCACGTTTTTATCCCCAAAGTTTTGAATCGTGACGCTGTCAATGAGCACGCGCGAACATCCGGCAAACTGAATGCCTCGGCGCGCTGCGGTATTCCCGCCGTCGATCGTTCCCCCCGAAATGCTGACGGACGTGGCGTTCAAACTGGTGAAACCGGTGATGTTGGGAGCGAGATTCAGACGCCCGCCGAGAAGTACGCAGGTATTAGAAGAGAGCGCGAGCGGGGTGTCGCCCGTGATGTTCGGTGCGGTGAGGCGGAGAACGATGACGTTATTGGGATTTGCACTCCGGGCGGCTTCATACAGGCTTTGAATCTCTGAAGTCGTGGTCGCGTTGGTTGTGAGGTTTGTATTTGATTTTCCCGAAATGATCGTTGCGGAGTGGTCGCTCGCTTTTGTGGGGGGATAGAAATAATTTTGGCCACTTGTGGTGAACCCAATACTTGTTGTGATGATGTGGTGATTGCTAGATGCGGTTGATATCGGCGAGGTCACGCCTGAGGGAAAAATATTGTCGTGCAGGGTCTGGACAGTGCCCGCAATGACAATGCCAGTCGTAGCGGATCGAACTTCATTCGATGCGATGATATTGCGTTGAGTGGTCGTATCCGTCGAGATGCCAGTCGTACTATTCGAGATCAAATTATGGATCACAAACGTGCTGGTCGAATTTGCACTCAAGGCGAGTCCGACCGCTGAGTTGGAGAGGCATTGATTGTTAAAAATCGTGGCTCGGGAAACCCCATCGAGAAGGATGCCGGTTGCATTTCTGGCTGAGCTGTTTTCCATGCACACAGCTTGGGTGGTATTCTTCAGATGGATCCCGGCATTATTCGCAGACCCCGCAACGTCGCAGTGGGAGATGCTCAACTGACTATCAAAAATCGTGCCGCCAAGCCCTTCGAGGAAAATACCTGCTAGCCCTGTGTCCCGCACGATTGTGTTATCAATATTCACTCGGCTCACGCCAAGCGCTTCGATTCCGCGTACCGCTGCCAATCTGCCGTTGAGGATGATATTACTCGTGAATACGTACGATCAACCGGTATTTATGCGTATCAAGCTCGTTGCCGTGGTATTTGTACTCGATGCCTCGATGCGTGTGCCATTGCCAGTAAGGCACATGTTTGAGCCCAGCACGAGAGGCATGGACGATACGGCATAGGCAGATCCCGGTTTGAGAAAAATCCGCAGAAAAGCCGTAGGGTTGCTGGTTCGGGCGCTATCGATGGCCGATTGAAGAGACGAAATGGAACCGGTGGTGTCGTTCAAAGTCACCACGTCATCGCCAGCCACATTTTGAACAAATTCGCCATTAGGGAGCGTGTAAACATAGTCCGCCAATCCGGGCGCGGCATCAGCATGCCAACACGAAAAGACAAACGTTAGAATTCCGGTTAGGATAGTAACTGCTGCTGAGCCTAGCCCAGTTGTAAAAACCAAAAAATGTCCAATGCCCCCACTGGAAGGTCGCAATTGATTCGGAAGTAATCTCTCGAGGTTTTCTTTGATAATATGGGACATGGTTTGAGCTTTTGGGCGAACTAAAAAGCGTTGGATTGCCGGTCCAGTTCGCTAGGGCGGCCAAAAGTTCCAAGCACTCGTCACATTGTCAAAATAAATTTCATTATTTTATTTTATAACATACCGGATTTTTCATGGCCGAGACTTGCCACGGCGCCGAGCAGAAACAAATTGTAGATGGACTTAAAAATTCAAAAAAAATCACTTTAAAAATGAAAATGTGCAGTTATATTGCAATCAATCTGATGTATTACTCTTCCCCGGATTCTCATCTGTTTTATAAATTTGCTGCAACACCCAGTATTTCTCTAAAATGACCGCCCCCCCTAAAACCTACCGTGTCGGGACGCTCGTTTATACGTCTCGCGCGCTTTTGATAGTAATGTTCTGGATGCTCCTAGGTGATCTGTGTCTGCAGATCATGGAGCAACTGCCGACCTCCCTCGTGCCGCTACAACTGCGTTGGGCCACGGCATCGGATACCCTTATCGGCTTTGTGAGCGGGAGTCTTCCAGCGGTTCTGGGGATTTTGCTGAATCCCATCATCGGAGTGCAGAGCGATCGGCACCGTGGGCGGCTTGGACGCCGGAGGCCCTTTTTACTCGGAGCTACTCCTCTGGTGATGGTGGCGTTGTTTTGCTTGGGATTTGCAAAACCGGCTTCGACTTGGATCGCTGGGGTGGTGGGGGCGACTTCGGTAGCCGCGCTCGAGATCGGCTGGATTGGCGGTTGCATGGTCGTCTTCGTAGTGGCGAATACCTACATCATGCAGGTCTATCAATTTCTCTTCGTGGATGTGATTCCTGCCGAGGTGATGGGCAAATTTGTGGGTTGCTACCGCGCAGTGGGGGCCTTGGGCGCTTTTGTTTTTCACCGCTACATGTTCGGACAGGCTGAATCCCAGACGGCATTAATTTATGTTCTGTCGGCGGTCTTGTATGGGGTTTCGTTTTTTCTGCTGATCTGGAAGGTGAAAGAGGGTGACTACGAAGAGCCGCCGCCCAAGGAAAGCTTGGCGAAGACAATGAAATCTTATTTCACCGAGTGTTTCAGCAACCCTTTCTATCTCAAAACCTACTCTCTGGCATTTTGCTTCTGGAGCGCTGTGGTGCCGCTATGGACGTTCCTTGTTTTTTTTGGAACTAAGCCAGGACAAAATCTGGGTTACGCGCCTACGCTGGGCTTGAGCTTGGAGGATTTTGGCCACGCACGAGGGTGGTGCTCCCTAGTTCAAGTACCTGTCTTCTTTATGGTTGGCCCTCTGGTGGATCGTTTTCACCCCTTGCGCGTGGGCATGGTGGGAATGTTGCTCTCGAGCGCGACCTTTTTTGCGAATTTCTTTTTTGTTCACGACGAGGGCTCATTCACATTTTGGCTCATCACCAACTTCATCGCGCAAGCGGTTTATATGGGAGCCTATCTGGCTATCCTTCCGCGCCTGCTCCCGCGTTCGAAATACGGTCAGTTTTTCACGGCAAATCAAATTTTTGGCTTCGCGGGAGTCGCCTTGGCACCCGTCTTGTGTGGGGGGCTTCTGGAATCCGTAAAGGACTATCGCTTCATCTACGCTTGGTGCGGGGCCTGCACGTTGGCGGGTTTTTTCATGTGCGTGTTCCTCTATCGCCATTGGATGCGCCTCGGAGGGGATGTCTCCTACCGACCACCGGGTTTTGAGAAGGAGGCGCAAGGCTCGTCCGGGCCTGCCGCCCATTAAAAAAGTTTCATGAGTAACAGATCCGCAAACATCGATTGCTTCGCTGCCATTGCCACGGAAATTGTATCCGATAGGCACGGCGATCTCCACTATCCCGAAGCCGCCACGAAGCCTGCAAACCACCTCCCACTCGAAGCTGGCGCTGGACTCAACCGGGTTCCCCGAGCAAAAAAAATCTCAACCGTAGAGGAATTGTCTGTCGCCTTAGACGACCTCCGCACACACATGAAGCCCTTCCTGCAGGACCTCTCGCCGAACCTGCCGGAGACGAGGAATATGGTAAAAATCGAATCCTTTCAGTGGCGCGTCGAGACGCCCGAGGATCGCGCCAATTTTGACTCTGTGCAGCTTGGTGGTGGAGCTTGGGAGCAGGTTCGCATCCCGCATTACGGTCCGCCGCTCGGACCTGCTGCTACAATCTACCGCACGAGCATTGATCTGCCTGCGGAGATGTTTGATAGGGAGCGGCAGGTGATTTGCTTTGATGCAGTGGACTACAGCTGCAAAGTTTATCTCAACGGCGTCTGTCTAGGAACACATGAAGGATTCTTTGAGGCGTTTGAATTCGATGCCACAGGTATTGCGCGTGCCTCGGGAAATGTGCTCCTCGTGCGAGTGGAGAATGATTTTACCATGCTCGGCCAGGCCTTCTCAGATGGAGACACCGATGGTGACAAAATCTACGCCGCCACTGGTCTGGGCTACGACGATCCGGAAGAGGGTTGGCATCACTGCCCGCCGGGAATGGGAATATGGCAAGGGGTACGCTTCGAATCCCGCTCCCGTTTGGCGATTACAGATCTTTTCCTCCGCCCACTGCCCTCGCTCGACGCAGTGGAAATCCAAGTTGAAGTTCAAAATTCGGGATCTAACGTCCCCGAGCATGCCGCTCTCCGCGTCTCGATTTATGGACGTAATTTTCAGGCCTGTGTCCATGAAAACCATGTTCATAGCGGGAGCGGGCAATGGGTGAGGGGATTCGGCGACCTCGATCACGGCACGCCGGAGTCGGAGCCATGCCTCATGGGCCCAGGGAAAAATTACCTCTCGCTCACACTTCCCATGCCAGAGGCCAAAGTTTGGGATTTGGAGACACCATGGCTCTATCAGGCCCATGTTTCTCTGGTGGATGCAGACGGTGGGTCGTTTGATTCTGCAAGCCGCCAGTTTGGAATGCGTCGTTTCGAGCAGGATGAATCTTCCACCCCAAAAGGGAAATTCCGCCTCAACGGCCGTGAAATTCGCCTGCGCGGTGCGAACACCATGGGGAACCTCGACCTTTGCGTTTTTCGGGGCGACTTTGATCAACTCCACGACGATATCCTTCTCGCCAAGCTGACAAATCTGAATTTCCTTCGCCTCACACAGCACCCGGTGCAACGCGAAGTTTATGAGGCCTGTGACCGGTTGGGCCTCATGCTGCAGACCGATCTGCCCCTCTTCGGATCGATCCGTCGCAATCAATTTCACGAATGCGTTCGCCAAGCCGCTGCGATGGAGCGTCTCGTGCGCTCGCATCCCAGTAGCGTTCTCGTGTCTTTCATCAACGAGCCATTCCCCGCAGCGCGCGCTAAGCCACACCGCTTCATGCTCCGCAACGATATGGAGTTGTTTTTCGATGTCGCCTCCAAGGCTGTCAGGCGGGAAAATCCTGAGCGCGTTATTAAGTGTGTGGATGGTGATTACGATCCACCCGTTCCTCAAGGAATGCAGGACAACCACTGCTATTGCGGTTGGTACATAGGCCATGGCATTGATCTCGGGCGTCTCCATCATGGGGGCTGGATGCCTGTAAAACCCGATTGGCATTTTGGCTGCGGGGAATTTGGAGCTGAGGGCCTCGACTCACGAGAAGTCATGGAAGCCCATTACCCCGAGCAATGGCTCAAGTCCGCATCCCATGAAGCTTGGAGTCCCGCAGTCATTCCCAAAGCGCAGTCGATGAATTTCCACTATCTGTGGTATCCCACGCCCAAATCTCTCGATGAGTGGATTGATGCCAGCCAGCACCATCAGGATTGGATCACACGTCTCATGACGGAAGCCTTCCGGCGTCTGCCCAGAATGAACACCTTTGCCATCCATCTTTTTATCGATGCCTGGCCGGCAGGCTGGATGAAGACCATCATGGATGTGAACCGAATTCCCAAGAGGTCGTGGTTCACATTCCGAGATGTACTCGCCCCCGTGGCCCTTTCACTCCGCTGCGACCGCACGGCGGCATTCTCAGGGGAATCGCTGCCCGTCGAATTATGGGTGGCTAATGATCTTGATGAGACACTTGCCGGTTACCAAGTGGCTTACGAAATTCTCCACGAGGGACAAGTCGTAGCCTCCGGAACCGCTCCTGCACTGTGTCCGCCTTGCTCTCCCACGCCGCAGGGAATCATTCAAGTCGATTTGCCTGAGTGCCAGAACCGATCCGCGTTGCAGATCTCGGCGATGCTGATTGACGCAAACGGCACTCCAATCCACGACACCCAGCTGGGCTTGGAAGTCTTTCCAAAAATCCTGCCCACTCGCGACCAAGTCTTCCTGTTCGGCGATGAGTCGTCAGGGGCCCTCGCTCTTGAATCACTGGGCTTTGAGCGGTTCACCGGGCCCATTGAGGAAGCTCAAACGATTCTGATCACCGATGCGGCTGCCTATTTTGATTCGCCAGCCAAGGTTGATCAGGCCGTTGCACAAGGTGCCACAGCCATTTTGCTCTCCCTTCCGACCGGACGCCACACCATCGGTTCGCAACAGATTCAAGTGCGATCAGCAGGCATGGGCTCCCGCCATTTTGTATCTTGCGATACGAACCACCCGCTTGTGAGCGGATTCCACCGCCAAGATTTCAAATTCTGGTTCGACGAGAATCTCGGCCATCCCTCCCCGATTCTCACCAGCGTTCTAGATGCCGATGGGTGGACGCCCATACTACAAAGCGGGGACGGAGGGTGGGGCCGCCCTTGGGGTCCTGTTCCGGTAACCGTTGAGCGTGCCCAGGGCAAAGGTCTCTGGCGCATTTGCCAAGTTGAAACGATGAACCGTCTCAAGACCAATCCCGTCGCAGCCCTCTTTGTCCAGCGTCTCCTCACAGAAAATTAAGCTGCTTTTGCCTGCTCAACGCGATCTTTAGTTTCTTGCAAGCTTATTGTAATTAGGATTTTATAACAAAATGCAGTTCCAACGTGCTACGTCACGCAAGATGTATTTTCTGCGAACGTTCAAGGTCATCCACGCTCGTCCGTGGCGCGACGGATGCTGCGAGCGAAGCAATCAAGCATTCTGGCGTGACGCGGGTGAGCCTTGGGTGCACCGCCTTTTTCGGCATCTTACATGGCATCTTTCGAGGAAATTAGAGGAACTCGTGTTGAAACCGCGTGCAGTGCGATCAGGTTTATTGGCTCGCTGACAGTAATGCAACAGTCAGGCAAAATAGATACCTTATACTTCTCCGCTGCCTTTGAAATCGCCGTACGAGTGACGCAGTTCTGGGTCATCATACCACAAACAAGCAACTCGTCGACTCCGTGTGCTGTGTGGGAACTAGGGCAAGCTCTCGAATACAGGGTTGTCGTAGATGCGGGGGTCATTGGGTCGACGCTCTGGTTCGGCGTGGCGGTTTAGGTGCTAGAAAACTCCGAATGAAAAAAGTAACCAAGAGTGGCGCGACGAGGACACCTAAACCTACAAATCCCGCTGCGCGCATAAGAACCAAAGTCATCTCATCGGGAGTGAAGAACATGCCTGAGCCCAGGCCCCACAGGCCATAATCCAGGAAAACGTTTAGTGCCAGGCTGGCGAGCAGCAAAGCGCCGGCGAACGGTAGGCCAACGCAAATGCGGCGCAGAACAACGCGGCAACCGAGGACTGCCAGATATGTCGGGATAACGAGCGCTGTGAGAACAATGGCAATCACCGGAAGCCACCCACCCCACGGCTCCGCATACGCCTGAACTAGCCAGAACGGAGCGAGGCACAGATGAGCTGCGATAACCGGGAGGAAAGTCAACGCTGCAAATTTTCGGTTGGAGTAGCTTTCACTCATCAGGACGTGCGAGCACTGCCGAATGTCCCCGATGAGCAATATCCACTTGCTTCTGGCAGACAGCTTCCGTGAGCAGGATGTGTGACAGAAGTGCCGAAGGCATGGGTATTCGGTCCATCGGTCTGTTCGGAATATTTTTGTTAATCGACTCCGATTTCATAACGAGCCATTTTTCCAGCAGAATTGAAATAAATCAAAAGCCATTCAGAGTCGATGCGGATGTAGGAGCCCCGCTCGAAACCAGTTGGATAGGATAGGGCCGGTCCTGGTCCGTCTGGATCCATCTTGGTAGATGGATCGCCCAAAAGCGCGATTACTTCTGTTCTGGTCTTGCCGAGAAGATTCTTATCGACAAGATCACCGAGCATCTTCTGTCTTGGCGTAATACTCGCTTCATCCTGCTCAAGCCCTTGTGCGGATCTCCATAGCACTTCATCGAAAGGACGCTCATGCGATCCATCTGGAAGGTTGCGCGAGCATCCGAACAAAAACTGAATGGCTGAGAGGACTGCAAGAGCGCGAATCATATTGTTCCCGAACGTCCCCGATGACCTATCCCTACTTGCTTGTGGCTTGACTCCTGCACAAGCAGGAAATGTGACAGAAGTGCCCAAGGCATATGGATTTAATCCATCGGCTTGTTCGGCGTTTTTTTTGGCAGGCGTGACTTCCAGCGTCTCGGATGCCTGTTGCCTTGCATCACGGCAACAACAGAAATGTAATCTTCGAACACTTTGTAGATCACCAAATAGGGAAATCGTCGCAGCAGTGTCATCCTAGCATCCCGGAAAACGACTGGCCCGAGTGCTGGTGCGCGTGAAATCTGTAGCAAGCAGGTATCGACGCTTCGTATAAACTCCAAACCAAGTCCCATCGCCCGGTCCTCATATCAACGGGAGGCTTCAAGAATATCTTGTTCCGCTTCGTCACGAACAATGATGGAGAGGCTCACAGTGAGGCGACAATCCGCTGCTTTGCGATCTCCCAATGCGCTCCTTGCCGAGGATCTGCATCTAGTCCGTCCAGTCTCGCATTCAGTTCATCAGACTGCTCCACCGATAACCTGGATGCAGACGCATCTTCCGCAATACTATCCCACAGGTCTTCAACAAGTAGAATCCGCTCAGAAATTGGCAATTCTCGAAGTTCACGAAGTTGGGCTGTTATGATACAAAAAAATAGCGCTGAGACTCAAGGACGTCAATTGTTTTCTTGCCTAACGCCAAGCTCACCTACTGCCTTCCGGGATGCGAGTGTAAATTGAAATCTGTGTGAGCGAAGGCGCGGTGGGGCGTATGCAGCCGCCGTGACTGAGCGCTGCGCGTCGACAGCGCGATGACAACAAACAGCACGGGAGGCTGTTATGAGAACTGGAGGTCAGTGTTCATTTTCTTTCATTTATAGGTTCGGACTCTTGGTTTCATCTGCTGGAGTCGCCTCATCTCGAGATATATTTTGAATGAAAATGAACACTGACCCCCAGTTCTGAACACTGACCCCCAGTTCCCCTTGATCATCGGCACCGGGCCGCCGGCTTGCGGAAAGTGTTTGGTGGTCGGCATTGTTAGCCATTTTCCCTTTCAAGCAAGTCGTCATTGCGAAAAAGCCTTTCTCCCCGCATGATGTAAACGATGTAAACAGCTTCATTCTGTGCGCGATAAAAAATGCGAACTGGTGGAATGACAAGTTGGCGATACTGCGTGCCTTTGAGTTCGGCGGGCACAGACCCGCTCTTTGGGTGGGTCGCAAGTTGTTCAATTCGCTCAAAAACTTGCTGAACAAACCGCGTGGCCGCTACCGGCTTATCGAGTGAAATATAGTCCGCGATCTCATCGAGGTCGTGGAGAGCGGGTTCAGTCCAGATTATGCGAGCCACCGCGCCATCCTCAGTTTTGCTTCCCTATGAGAAAGAACGCGCTCCTCCAGAATGGCTTTCTCACCGCGGGCGATACCCTCAAGGAGAGTCAACCTGTTTTGCATGACCTCATATGTTTGAACATCGATGAGATATGCAGCGGGAAGGCCATGCTGTGTAATCAAAACCGGCTCTTGGTCAGCGGTAAGCTGAGAAATGACAGCTGTTGCCTTCCGCTTAAGCGTTGTCACGAGTTCTGTTCGCATATGGTGATACTAAAATGCCACTCTCGATCACGCAAGACTTATTTTGGCTAAGGTCGTGATGAGCCAGCCGCCAGCGAGCGACATAAGCCGTCACGGCTATTCGGCTTGGCTAGTTTCCCTTAGGGCTTCTTTTTCAGAGGCAACGCCGAAATGAGGCTGATGAACGCTTCGCTTCGAATCCACCGGACCGTTTCTAGCGAGTCCGTGGGATAAAAGTTGTCCTTCACTCCCACAAACTTTCCTCCATCACATTCCAACCACCCGACTCCAACGATTTCGTGCCCCCACGAGAGGTGGGGTTTATGTGGCAGTCGCACCATGCAGGAAAGCAGGACGGGGCGGGCGGCCTCCGTTTCTTTTTTGAGTTTTTGAACTAGGGGTCAGTGTTCATTTTCTTTCATTTATAGGTTCGGACGCTTGGTTTCATCTGCTGGAGTGGCCTCATGTCGAGATGTATTTTGAATGAAAATGAACACTGACCCCCAGTTCCCATTCGGGAAATCCGCAATTTGTCCAGTAGCCGACAAGACTGGCGCCGGCGGTGGGCACGCAGCCGGAGGCAACCGCGTTGGCTTTGAGTCCGGGGACTGAACTAGGGGTCAGTGTTCATTTTCTTTCATTTATAGGTTCGGACGCTTGGTTTCATC
>VFJO01000137.1 GCA_009886045.1 Verrucomicrobiota bacterium | reverse complement strand
TGAAAGCTAGAAATCACGTTCGTTGACAATGAACAGGTTACATAACACTCGATCGCGGATTTGCCAAATTGGCTCACTTTTTTTAAGATTCTTGCGAAACTTGGGTTAATCAGTGTCATTTGACGTACTCGCTCTCACTCGCTTGCCCTTCGGGCCAACCTTCGGTTGCTCTTTCTCGCATCCGTCCTAATGCTCGATTGTGGATAAATAAAATGCTTTGGGGTAGCATGATAATTCTTGTCAGTTACAAGACTGTGTGGGGGACTGGGCCCAACTCTCGAATTCAAAAATTCCGAACACCGCGAAATCCATTGTGTTCGCGGTGGCGAGGCGCTCGATGCCTCGCTCGTGGTAGGTGGCTGCAAGGTACGTGTCGAGAATGCGTTTGCGGCCAAGGTGAAATTTTTCCATCCAGGTCCATGCCAGTTCCCATGCGCGTCCGCTGGGATGGCATTGAATGACCTCTGCGGACTCCCACCAGAAGCGGGATCGTTCCAGAGCCTGATCCATGGTCAGCGGCACCTTGAACCGTCGGGGATCTGTAGCCACATGCACAAATTCCTGCAGCACTTGCGGGCAAATGGCAAATTGAACATCGCCTGACTGGCATGCCGTGCGAATGTGGGCGCGGAGGGCTTCGTGGCCTGCTGCCTCCTTGATCTCGTGCGTGAGAAGCACCGTTGTGTCGAGCCCGATCATTGCCTGTCGAAAAAACCTTCCAACAAATCTTCGCGCCCCGCCCAGGGGGTCACAACTTGCCCCACGCTGGCGGCGGGGCCTGCCTCGGCGAGGGATGACTGTTTTTTAGCAAGCGTTCTTCTGTAAGACTCCATGGCCTCGCGGATCAATTCGGAGGTCGAACGCCTCGTCTTGCGGGCTGCTTTTTGAAACTCTCGGTAAACTGGATCATCCAAATGAACTGTCACGGCTCTCATATGTTTAAACATATGTTAACTTCATGTCTGATTCAACACAGTTTTTTTGACAGAATTTACCGAATTTACAGAATTGAGAGGAACTGGGAGAGACGATGGACTCTTGCGTTGCGCGGGTGGAGGTAATAAACCACGGATTACTCTGATGGGCACCGATGATCCCAGCAAGCCGGTATTGGCAGAGGTAAAAGCAAAAATCTCACAAGCTTGCTTGCAGAGTTTTTGTTTTTGCCCTGTTCCATTCGCGCTGCGAATGCACCTGTCCCTTCGTCTATTGGTGTCGGTTAGGATCTACGGAAGGGGGTTGGGGCGGTGCTGCGCTCGTTGCGGGGACGACTTTCAGAGAATTTCGATCTATCAGCTTGGAAAAATGGCGGGGATTTTTTGGGAACGAAAGCGTCGGTATATCGAAAAATCTGCGCGGTCTGTGGTGATGATTTGCGCCTTGGGATATTGTTCGGACAGGACAACGAGCGATGCATCGCCGGCGTCCATCGTGGGATACTTGACCATTAATTCCTGTGTGCGAGTGAGATTTTCTGGCCAAGGGCGTAAAAGCCGGATGGATCCTTTGCCCACCAAACTGAGCAAGGCGTGAACGGGTTTGGTGTTGCCTCCCAGATTCCAGCAGGCTTCGCCAAGCACAATCTCGCTTGTGTGGATCGGGCCTTTGACTTTTTTGAGAACGGACACACTCCACCCGTGCCATTGGTCGGTGGCATTGAGCCAACCGATCAACGGACCTGCATCAACGATTATCCGGACTTCCATAGCCCTCGCGCGTGGAAAGATCCGAAGGACCGCTGAACATCCCGCAATACGGTGCGGCCATGGCGGCGAAGTCTACATCCCCCTCAAGCTCCCGTGTCAAGGCACGCCGGATTGTTTCGGAAAAATGCTCTTTTTTCAGAGCGGCAGATTTCCTGAGTTTTTCGTTCAGGGCATCGGGAATTTTCGCCGTGATGGTCTTCATGTCATACCGACCGTATTACGAAGGAAGCTCGGCTGTCAATGTTGGAGAATTTTAGAAAGGATCCGCCTACGCGCTTCGCGACTCCGGCGTGACAGGTGGGATGGTCCGCCTACGGAAAGGCAACTCCGGCGTGATGAGTCAGGATGGTCCGCCTACGCGCTTCGCGACTCCGGCGTGACAGGTGGGATGGTCCGCCTACGGAAAGGCAACTCCGGCGT
>VFJO01000233.1 GCA_009886045.1 Verrucomicrobiota bacterium | reverse complement strand
CTCTTTACCGCACACAATGACTTGCGCGACATGGGGATCACGATGGACTATCGCAAGGGGCCGCGTCCGCTCGTTCAGACCGAGGCCAACAATGGCGTCACCTCCGCCGTCTACGAAATGCTCGCCATCTCCACCCCCGAGAAGCTCCGGCTCCTGCCGGCGCTTCCCTTCAGTTGGAAGAGCGGAAACCTGACCGGCCTCCGCCTGCGGGGTGGGGGACAACTCGATATCCACTGGGATCGCAATGGCAATTGGTGGAGGGCAAGGTTCTCCGGCCCATCGCGCTGCGTGACTTTGGGCAAAATGACGCAGACCACTCTTGCTCCCGAACTGGGAAGCCAAGCTGCAGACGGATTTTTTACCATCGACGGATGCTTCTGCGAGTCTGGTGAAGCCATACTGAAAAAGACTCCTAACCTTGGTTGAAATGGTTAATACTAACAACTTGATAGGAAAATTCCGCACTCATTTCTGCCAAGCCCTCACTCTATAAACACATACCCCATGCAAAATACCCTCGTCTTCGCAGATTACATATCCATCATCCTGATGATTGTTGCCACGATTGGCATAGCCATTTACTTCACGAAATCTGGTGGAAAGGATATGGAGTCCTTTTTTGTCTCGGGACGATCCTTGCCTTGGTATGCCGCTGGAGCGTCGCTTACGGCTACGAGCTTCGCCGCCGATACCCCGTTATGGGTGACTGCGCTGGTGCGAGAACACGGGATTCATTTCGTATGGCAATTTTGTGCGCCCTTCACTGGCGCCGTTCTCACCGCAGTATATTTCGGAAGACGCTGGCGCCGTATGGCCTTCCTCACCGATGTGGAACTCGTGGAGGCCCGATTCGGAGGAGGCTTTGCGAAGCTCCTACGCGGCTGGTGCGGTGCCTTCGGAGCTCTCGTCATCTGCCCGATCATGTGCGGCTGGGTCATCAAGGCGATGGAGACCATATCTCGCGAGGCCCTCGGGCTTCCACGGGAAATGAGCATCTATGTCACCATCGGCGTAGTAGTCGTGGCGATGGTCGTCTCAACATTTGGAGGTCTTTCCGGGGTGGTCTACTCTGATTTTTTTCAACTCATCCTCGCTACGATTGGCACTATCCTGCTGGCCGTGATGTCGGTGTGGGCCGTGGGTGGTTTGGGTGTAATGGTTGATAAACTTCACGCCTTGCCGGAGTGGTCTGGTAACAAACTGCAACTCCTCCCGGAGATTGGATCGGGAGCGGGACAATTGCCTTTCTGGGACGCTGTTACATTCATTCTACTTGGCTTCAGTATAGCAATCGGCGGCGGTTACAATGCGCAACGCCTTCTTGCTTGCAAAGACTCAAACCATGCAAGTAAAGCCCAACTCCTGCACACCATCTGCTACTACGCTCTCATGCCTTGGCCATGGATCGTTGTGGCCCTCTGTTCGATGATTCTTATTCCCAATCTGCCAGCCGCTGACCAAGGCAGTGCCTATCCTAAAATGTTGATGATGATTCTCCCTGTGGGCTTACGGGGCTTTCTGATTGCTGCATTGCTGGCGGCTTTTATTTCGACCATCACCACCCTTTTTAACTGGGGCTCGTCTTACCTCATGAACGATGTCTTTCGTCGTTTTATCAAAGACGATGCACCAGAGCACAGGTATGTCGTATTGGGGCGCTTTGCCACCGTGCTTATTGCAGTGGCTGGCGCAACGATATCCATTGTTGCAGATTCGATCATACAGCTACTGACGATCGCGTATGTCTTGGGATCTGGCGGTATCATTATTGCCTTGGCTCAGTGGTTCTGGTGGCGCATGAATCGCTACGGTGCCTTTGCAGGCCTCATCGCAGGGTGGGTCGTTGTTATAGGCATGCTGGTTTTCAAGGTTTTTGATGCCCCCATGGCCAGCCTGCTCAACCTTGAGGATGGCGTTAAGTTCTCAACAGCGGAGCGACTCACGGGAGCCCGCATGCTTTTTGCAATAACCAGCGTCACATCCGTTACCTTTGTGGTTACGTTACTCACACCGCCTGAGCCGATGGAGAATTTGAAAAATTTTCTACTCAAGGCGAGGCCCTTCGCATTTGGCTGGAAACCTGTGATCCGGGAATTGAATGAGCCTTACGAGCCTGTCGAAACCTTCGGACGAACCCTATTTTCCTGCTGCATCGGAATGGTCATGGTGCTGTCGCTGATATGTGGTATCGGCGAGATGATCCTTGGCAGCGCAGTCGTTGGGCTTGGTGGTCTGGTAATTTTTGCCCTCACCCTCTGGTGGACGTTACGTCGATTCCAAGAAGACTACGAACAGGAAATCAAAGTCTATGGGCGCCATCCATGAGTTTTCACAAGAAGCTCCCAGTGCCAGGTTGAAAGCAACTTCCATCCAGCGCCAACTGCCCGCTCATGCCGAAACCACCTCCGCTACCTCTCCAGCCCGAATTTACTTATGAAACTATCTCTCATCCTGACAATATACCTGACAACATGCGCTTCTGCTGCATCTTCGGATGCGATCACAGTGCAACCTTTTGGCAAAACCAACGAAGGCGAGGCTGTGGATATTTACACCCTCCGCAATACCAAGGGCGCGGAAGCGAGGATTACCAATTACGGCGGGATCGTTGTTGCGCTCAAGGTGCCCGACCGCGATGGCAAACCGGGAGACGTGGTGCTCGGCTACGACAACCTCAAAGCCTACATCAAGGCGAACCCCTACTTTGGGGCCTTGATTGGCCGATATGGCAATCGAATCAAAAAGGGAAGATTTGAGCTGGACGGCAAAACCTACCGCCTCGCGATTAACAACCCCCCGAACGCCCTCCACGGCGGGCTGAAGGGATTCGACAAAGTGGTTTGGAGCGCCAAACCGGTGATCACGATAAACGGTCCTTCCTTAACATTGACCCGCGTGAGCAAAGACGGGGAGGAGGGGTATCCCGGAAATCTCACCGTGACCGCGGTTTACACGTTGACCAACAAGAATGAGCTGAGGATCGATTACACCGCGACGACCGACAAAGTGACCGTCATCAATCTCACGCACCATTCGTATTTCAATCTGGCTGGAGCGGGGGTAGGGGATATTCTTGGACATGAATTGACGATCAAGGCGGACAAGTTCACTCCGATCGACAAGACATTCATCCCGACCGGAGAACTGCGGCCGGTGAAGGGAACGCCGTTTGATTTCCAGAGAGCGGCCACCATCGGCAGCCGGATTACGAATCAGGACGAGCAACTGAAATTTGGGCTTGGCTATGACCACAACTGGGTGATCAACAAGCCGCCCGGAAAACTCGCGCTCGTCGCGAAAGTCCATGAGCCAAAGAGCGGGCGCACGATGGAGGTCCTCTCGACCGAACCTGGGTTGCAGTTCTATTCCGGCAATTTCCTCGACGGGATCAATGTGGGCAAAGGCAGAGAGGTCTATCGCTATCGCAGTGGCCTCTGCCTGGAGCCTCAGCATTTCCCGGATTCCCCGAATAAGCCCGAATTCCCCTCGGTTGTGCTCCGGGCGGGGCAAACCTACAAGAACACGATCATTTACAAGTTCAGCGCCAAGTAACCGTCCTAATCACCCAAGCGCTAAAGGCCGCCAGCGCGGGGGCCATGAACGCCCTCACCCGCTAATAATCCTTCAATCTTGCCAAATATGGTATTCGCGTAAATTGCGTCATACCTGCCAGTTCATCACGCCATTTTAAGAGCGCTATTAAACTAGGGGTCAGTGTGCATTTTCTTTCAAAAAAGCAAAAAACTAGGGGTCAGTGTGCATTTTCTGTAACTACTCAGGTAGGCGCGAGCGGGTGATGGCTCGGGGATTTTTGAGCGGGCAGTGGCTGTTTTTTGTTTAGGTGCCCGAGAGGTTCAGGAGGAGTTGGGG
>VFJO01000100.1 GCA_009886045.1 Verrucomicrobiota bacterium | reverse complement strand
TTTTGCGCTGTTCAGCGGTGTGGGACCGAGGCGGACATTTCTAGTGTGAGGCGGCGGGCGTGTTCTCTTAAAAAGGAACGGCCTTTGCGGGCGCGGGCCATGATTTCCTCGGGCTCTTTGCCGCCGGCGATTTCTAAAATGAAGGCGCCATGAAAATGGACTTGGATAAGTTCGCGAAGGAAGGCTCCCCAGTCGATACGGCCTTCGCCTGGTGGGCAGTGTTCGTCCGAGTGCCCGCGGTTATCGTGCACATGTAGCATACGGAGGTAGGGGGTGAGCTTGTAAACAAGGTTGTAAAGCTCGCCGGAGAGGAACGCGTGGCCGGTGTCGAGGCAGGCACCGACTTGGTTGGTCTCCAGCGCTCCGAGAATCCATATGATATCACTCGAGTTGCCGAAGAGCAGGTGGGGAAGTTTGTTTTCCAGCACGCAGTGGATGCCGACTTCGCTGCAGCGTATGGCGACGCGGTTGAGGACTGAGACGACATTTTCGATCCGTACGAGGCGCTCCTCGCGTGAAGGGATATCCGCATTTTCGGGTCCTGGGTGGATAACAAAGTAGTGCACGCCGAGGATGGCGGCGGCCTCGACGGCTTTGAGAATCTCATTCAGCGCGAATTCTCGGCACCCGGCATCGGGCGAGGAAATGTCGATGTCGCTCGCGAAGGGGGCGTGGAACGAGTAGGCCTCCATGCCGAGTGCCTCGATCTTGTGGGCCGCCTCGCGCACGGCTGAGAGATTTTTGTAATCCAGATGGGCAGGGGAAAAAACCACCTCGATCATGCTGAATCCGCTCGCCCGGATCGTTGCCAAGCACTCGAGAATGTTGGTTTGGTAAAAACACCCGGTGGAAAGCCCGATTGGCCAGTTTGTCATAGGAGAATCCTTTCAAGTTTTGCGTCGTTCAGGTGGGGAGTTTCTTCCTCGGCGATGGTATCGGCTTCCTGAGTCACATTGGTCTTCATGCCAGCAAAAATTCTCGCATAGAAATCAGCCCGCATCGTCGGCGAGTAATCTCTCCACTGGTTTCCCCAGCCATAGTCCCTCTCGAATTTCGAGCGAATGAGGCCGGCCACGTGCCGAGGGTGCCAGCCCTCGCTCACAAGTGCTTCTGTGACCGCACGCATGCTGCTCGGACGCAGGAGAAGGTCATTCGGAAAGAGCAATGCGCTGCGAACTTTCTCGGGCAGACTATCCAGCGGCGTTCGGTCGTAGGTTTCCGGCCAGCGTTGAAATGGCTCGTGGGACCTCGAGTAAAAAAAATCGTGAAACCGCCTCAAGTCCGAGACCATGTATTCGCGGAGAAGTTCGCCCGTGCCTCGCGTGGCATCGGGAATGTCCGTGCAGAAATGCTCTGCCCATCGAGCCGCTTGCTCTGGATCACGCATCGCAGCGATGGCTCCACTTGTCTCCTGCTCCCCAGTGGGAACAAAAATGATCGCGCCGATCTTGCCGATGTTCTCCGCCCCTATGGCATAGACTTGCTGCCAGGGTTTTAAATATCCGCTGAAAGGCACACGCACCGTCCGTGTTCGAAGAGGGTCGCCATATTCCGAGAGGTCGATGGAGATCATTTCCCTCCCTCGCTCGGACGGGGCTACTTCGACTGCTGTGAGCTCTAGGGGAATCCGGCACTTCGGCTGTGCCAGATCGATGATCAAACGTCCCAAAAATTCCATAACCAATCCAAGGCCGCTGAATGCCTTTTCGATTTGCGCCGGTTCCTTCTCGCCAGTCGCTGCCTTGGTTCCGATTGCGCAGAGCACGTTGAAAATTTTCGACTCGCGCCGGATACGCCAGACATAGTGGTGCCCGCGACCACTGAGTACGTGGAGCCCGTGGATGCCGTAGTATTCGAGGATGCGGTGAATCGCGGTTGCAACCGGCGCTTGGAGTTCGAATGTTCGCTTCGGATCCAAATACGGCTCCGCTGCGAAATCAAAATTCACGTACTCCACATCGAGATGCGCGATGAGCGATTTCCGGTCCGACAGCGAGCGACAAATATCCAAGCCTTCCTCCAAGCTATGAAAAAGCTCATCTGGCATCCGGGGTTCCCGACCAGCCCACTCGATGCCATCCGCCGTGATGTATTCGCACGTCGCTTGGGAAGGCGTTTCCCCGCCAAGAAATTCCAGAATCCTCGCACGGACAGCGGGGCTTTTGTAAAACTCGCGCAGGGTTTGGCGAATATCTTGCATGGCAGCGGCTGTCTAACGTGCATGCCCTTGCGGGGCACGCACGAGGACGGCTCTTTTTTCAGCTTACTGGAATTTCTAGGGCCTTTGGCTTTGCAACCTCACCTTTCGGCAAGTGCACCTGGAGAAGGCCGTCCTTAAACTCTGCGGACACATCATTTTTTCTTGTGCCTTCGGGCAGGGAGAACGATCGCTCAAACGCACCGTAGCTCCTCTCAAGCCGGTGAAAGCGACGTCCGCTCTCCTCTTTTTGAAGTTTCCGCTCGCCGGAGATACGCAGGGAACCGTCCTCCACTTGGATTTTGACATCCTCTTTTTTCACCTCAGGCAATTCGGCCTTGATGGTGTATTCCTTGTCGGTTTCTTCCACGTCCACGAGCGGGCTCCACTCGTTTGTGTTGAGCGTCTCATCGATGTTCCAAGTTAATGGAGATCTCGGGAAGATGCTGCTCATGCGGTTCGTCATATTTTCGAATTCCCGTAAGGGATTCCATCGGATCAGTGTGTTCATTATTATCTTTGGTCGGTGTGGTTGCTTGACTGCGGTCCCATACACCGGTGCTGGATTCCGCAGTTTTGTTTGCGAGGGTTGTTTGAATGGCCCCGCGCTCACAGTCCCACCAGACGGCAATTCTGGAGCCCTCTCAATGGGGTGATGCCAGAAGCCTTGCGGCTTCCCACCCGCTAGCTTTCCTTAGTATCTTCGCACGACAGCATGCCGATACTCGCCACGACTGAATACCTATTCGGAATTTTTGCCCTCGTGCTGGGAGCGATTGTTGGGTCTTTTTTGAATGCCTGCATCCATCGCATGCCTCGTGGGCTGAGTCTGAATAAGCCGCGGCGCTCGTTTTGTCCGGGGTGCGAGCGGGGAATTCCTTGGCATGAAAACCTGCCGCTGGCGAGTTGGTTGGCCTTGCGCGGCAAGTGCTCCGGATGCGGGTGGCGGATTCCATTTCGTTACTTTTTGGTGGAAGCGCTCACAGCCCTATTGTTCGTTGCTGTGTGGGAGCGATTTGGCCTGCCACTGGGCCCAGCGTATTTCGTTTTTGTGAGTCTTTTGATTGTGGCGACGTTTATTGATTTCGAGCATTTCATCATCCCCGACGAAATCACTTGGGGCGGTACTGTGGCAGGGGTTCTGATCTCTGTGGCCATTCCCGAAATGATGAATGCGGCCACACGCTGGGAGGCCCTGGCATTCTCCTTTGGAGGCGCAGTTCTCGGTTTCGGTTTGCTTTTTTTAGTTGTCGAGGGTGGTAAACTGGCTTTTGGAAAAATCCGCCATTCATTTCCCGAGGCGGCGGACTTTGAATGGAAGCGGGAAGGCGATCGGGTCGTGCTCACACTCGCAGGCGAGGACCTAGATGGGATGGAGATTTTTTCCAGAGAACGCGACGTCCTTACGATTGAAATCGACGGAGTCGCCTTGGGCTCTGACGGAACAGAATTTCGGGGAAGCCTGAAATTCTGGCACGATCGCCTCGAGGCGGCGGGCGCCGGGTTTCCATTAGATCAACTGGAGCGCATTTCGGGAAAAATGAACTCCGTCGTGATTCCAAGGGAGGCCATGGGTTTCGGTGATGTCAAATTCATCGCCTGCATCGGAGCCTTTCTCGGTTGGCAGGCTGTGCTCTTTACGATCTTCGCAGCATCCATCATCGGCTCCGCCGCAGGAATCGCCGGCATCGCTCTCGCGCGCGACCGAGCTGGCGTGCGGATTCCCTTCGGCCCGTTTCTGGCCCTCGGAGCACTGCTCTGGCTTTTCGGCGGTAGGGAACTCGCCGAGTGGTATTTTGGCGGTTTGCGGGGCGATTTATGAACCCCAAACCAACCTCAGCGCGCCAAGCAATGAGAGGCCGATAAGAAGCCACTCGAAGGCCTGTTGGTTGATTTTACCAAGGAGAAATTTCCCGCAAAGCAGGCCGAGAAGCACGGCGGGCGAGAGGAGGAGGTTGAAGAGCAAGGTTTGCTGAGTGATCAACCCAAGGGACGCACTGAAGGGGACTTTGATGATGTTGA
>VFJO01000307.1 GCA_009886045.1 Verrucomicrobiota bacterium | reverse complement strand
GTGGTATTGCCAGTGGCGGTCGCCGCAGAGGATGAGGACGTTTTTGATTTTTTTCTTTTTCAGCCACGCAAAAAACGAGTCCGCCTCGGCGCGGAAACCCTTATGGTTCGTGTGGTTGTCGCTCTTACTGGCACGGTCGGGGCCGACCATTGGCGTGGGTGAAACAAGGATTTTCCATCTGGCATCGCTGGCTTGCAGAGTGCTTTTCAACCAATCTTGCTGCTCAGCACCCCAGAGGGACTTCTCTGGACCAGCAGAGGCCTTGTTTGCGGAACGAAAATCGCGACCTTCAAGGAACCAAACCTGCACATCCATACTGACGCGGTGCGTACGATAGTTGGGTTTCGAGGTATCTCCGGCTGCATAAATCGGCATCTGCTCGCGGAACAAATCTCTGCCAGTCGAGGCGAGTGGCAGTTTGTCGCCGGTCTGATCGGCATCGTCGAATCGGAAGTCGTGATCGTCCTTCAGCCAGTAGGCAGGCGTGTTGGCAAAAAATTCGACCATGCGCGGGAAGCGGAATTGCTCGTGCCATTTCTTGCGAAGCTCGGGAAGGGTCTGAGCAGGATGCGAAAGAGGAAAGTCGTAGTAGACGATATCACCTGCCCCGATGAAAAAATCGGGCTTCAGTTTTTGCATGGCAGCGAAGGAGGGATAGCCGAGGCGCTTGTCCTCCTCCGTTGCTGTCACAGGCCCGCCGCCGTTGGCGATGCCACTCTGGAAGGCCTGATAATGCATGCAACTGCCAATGATGAACGAAACGCTTGGCGCCTGCGGGTCGAGCGTTTTGAAAGAACGCGTCGGGCCTTTTTTCCCATCCTCAAAAACCAGTCGGTAGAAGTAGCGAGTGCCCGGCTGGAGATCGGTCAACCGGGCACGAAGGATGAAGTCGGAGTCGGCTTTTGCCTCCATGCTTGGAGTGAGTTGGGACTTGGCGAACTTCTCCTCATCGCTCCACTCAAAGCGGGCCTTTCCAGCGATGCCGGGGATATCACCCGCCGTATCGAGTTCTGGCCCCGGAATGGCGGTGAGGCGGGATTGGAGAAGCGCGCTGTTCGCCGTCACCTCGCCGACCATTTCCCCTTGGGCGTTGAAGGCTGTCGGCACGGCGGGCACGACGGAGACCGGCGCGCTGAAACCGACTGGCTTTTCCCTGTCACCCTCAAAGAGGACGCGCACCGAGCGTATCCCGCTGCCGGGCGGGAACGGAGCCAAGAGCGAGGCATTTTCGAATTCCGATTTCGTTGCCACGAGCTTTCCATCAATCCACACCTCGGCCTTGCCAAGCAATCCAGCGAATTTCAACACCCCGCCGTCGCGTTGCGCGTTGGCAAACGGCTCGAAGCTGGCTGCGAAGAGGCTCCAGGTTCCTCCATTGCGTGTCAGCGGAGTCCCAATCGTGACTCCCGCCCACGAGTTCATGTCGTTGCTATCGGCTTTCATCAAGGGATCGGGCTTCGTCGCGAAACCGGGGGAGGCCTTCCAACGCTCGATGCGCTGCTCGTAGCGGGCTTTGGGAAATGCTGGCGATGCGGATGCCGTCTGGATTGGGATTTGAATTTCAGCCGGCGCGAGGCCATCGGATTCCGCGCGGAGTGTGATGGTGCCCGTGCCACCTTCGCGTGATTGCAGAATGACCTGGGCAAGCCCATTGAAGAGCGAACGCCTGTCACCTTTCTGCGGCTCGTGGCACCGCGGGTCGCCATTGCCGAGGCCAATGATGTCCGATGGACCTTGGAGGGAGAATTTCACGGGATTCATCGCGGTCGGAACCTCACGGCCCTTGGCATCAATCGCGCGAACTGTGACCGGCATGGCATCCTCGCCATCACCGGCGATCGTCCCCCTGTCGGGCACAAGCTCGAGCGCCACGGGATCACCCGTCGTTTCAATGCGTTTGCGGGAAACTTCGCGGCCGTTCTTTTTTCCGACGGCGAGCAACTCGCCGGGCGCGTAGACCACATCCCAATGAGCCATCTCAAAGGGATCGACCGGTTTTTGGCCGAGAGATTTTCCATTTAAGAAAAGCTCGACCGAATCCGCATTGGAGAGAGCCATCACTGGAACGGTCTGACCCTCGCGCCCTGGCCAGTTCCAGTGTGGGATCAGCTCCAGCACGTCCTTGTCCTTTCGCCACTGGGCTTGGTGGATGAAGAATGCGGATTTGGGAAAGCCGCAGAGATCCATAATGCCGAAGGATGAACTGGCACTCGGCCACTCGAACGGCGTCGGCTCGCCCGCATAGTCGAATCCGGTCCAGACAAACCCGCCCGCGATGAACGGGCGAGTTGCTATCGCCTTCCAGGCATCGCGGTGGGTGGCTCCCCAACGGGCGGCATAGGTATCGCGCGAGTCGGCGGTTTGTTTTTCCATGTTCGACTCATATTCACCGCGCGTGATGAAGGCCGAGGTGTCCTCCGAACTCAAAATCGGGAGGTCGGGATAGAGCTTGTGGAAGGCATCGTAGTCCTTCTGGTGATAGTTGAATCCCATCACATCCACCGCATGGGAGACATTCAGCGGCGTGAAAAAGCCATAGTTCATTGCGGCGCTCACCGAACGCGTGGTATCGAGTCGCTTCACCGCAGCCACCAAGCGGCGGGTCATTTCGTAGCCGACCTCCGTGCCTTGGAACGGCTCCTCGTTGAAAACCGACCACATAAAAACAGACGGGTGGTTTCGGTCGCGACGGACCATCCACTCGAGTTGGCGAATGTATTCCGGCGATGTGTTGAAATTTCGCACCTCGTCCATGACGAGCATTCCCAGGCGGTCGCAGACGTGAAGGAGTTCTGCCGCAGGCGGGTGGTGCGAGCAACGAATGGCATTCACACCCATTTCCTTGAGCTTTCGAACGCGAAATTCCCACATAGCGTCAGGCATCGCCACACCGACACCTGCGTGGTCTTGGTGGACGCAGGCACCTTGAATCTTGAGCGGCTTATCGTTGAGGTAAAAACCGGTCGCGGCATCAAACCGCAGAGTGCGAAAGCCGCAGGGCGTCGTGGTCTCGTCGAGAATGCGGTCGCCGTCTTTGACGACTGTTTTCACCGAATACATGGTCGGCGAGTCCACCGACCAGAGGCGTGGTTTTTCAACAGGCAGAGTGAGCTTGCTTGTGGCTTCGCCCAGTGCGGCAATTTCAGAGGATTGAGACGCCATGCCAACGCGCTTGCCCTCGGGGTCAAGGAGAGTGACCTCCACCTTGGCCTTGGCGTTTTTTCCGCCCGAGTTGGCGAGAGTAACCTCGGCGGGTATGGACCACTTGCCATCCTTCGAGCGCACGGGTTGAGCGAAGACGCCGTCTGTCACGATGTGGAGGGGCGATCGCTTGACGAGCCAAGTGTGGCGGTAAATGCCAGCGCCTTCATACCACCAACCTTCCTGAGCCTCGGCATCCACTCTCACCGCCACAGTATTGAACTCATCGCCGTATTTCACCAGTGGCGTGATGTCGACATAGAACGAGGTGTAGCCGCACCAGTTGCGATGCACGACCGTGCCGTTCACCCAAACGGTGCAATAGGTCGAGACGCCGTCGAACTGGAGCTCCAAATGCTTGCCGCGGTCGGAGGGATCAATCTGGAAATGCCGTCGATACCAAGCAAAGCCACGATTGCGAAATCCCTGAGCGAGATTCGCAGCCTTGTCGATCGGCGACTCGGATGCCCAATCGTGAGGAAGATCGACTTCGCGCCAAGCGGTATCGTCGAAGGCCTGTGCAGCCGCCCCTGAAGCTGCGCCGGCCTTTGCATTTTGATAGGAGGTTTGATGCCCATTCACCTCGTGAAAAGGAATATCCCCCTGGTGAAACAACCAACCTTGATCGAACGAAAGACGCTCGCGGGGGGTTTCGGCACCATTCAGCGGGAGTGCCGCTGTGAGGAGGAGCAGAAGACTACGCAATATGAGATAGGGCTTTTTCATTGATTGAGTGAGGTGTTGGGATCTTGCACTTTTTCAAAGGCGTAAGAATACGTTTGAGGTTGGTTGATGGTGTAAATTTCGTCCTCAATCGCTTGAATCCGTGCACGCATGGCGTCTTCATTCCCGCTTTCCTTCAAGTAAGTGCGAGCGGTGGTGATGTAGTATCCGGAGTTCGCACCGGGGTCGTTCTTTTGCGCCTGCTTTTCAGCAATGAACGCTTCGAGCTTGGCTTTCACAGCTTCCTTGTCGCTCAGATTCACCCCGCCGAGATGCTTCATTTCCACGCGGCGAAGCATTCGGATCGTGCTTCCGAGGGATTGATGCTCTTTGCAAAGACTCGCGATCTTTTGGACGAGGATGTTCTGCGGGGTGGCGGTATTTGTGGCGAGGTTGATGCCCTTCTCAAGATCGCTCTGGGAGTAGGTGCCTACATCAATACTGTTGATTTTGAGCGTGTAGTTGCCCACGGCCAGATTGCGAATTTGGAGCACTTGCTGGTTCAGACGGTCCGTGAAGGGAACGAGATCGTAGGCCTGCTTGGCATCTTCGAGCACGGGAAAAGGCAGCGCCATTTCCTTGTTGGAAAAAGCCAGTCCGGACGGCATGGCCTCAATATTCGTGGCCTCGGCATTTTTTTGTTCCATCACCTTTTTCGATTTGGCATCGATCGAAAGTCGCCACACATCCTGTGGCGCGTTCGTCTGATCGAGGAACAAATATGCCATCACCAGATGCCCCATCGGCCCGGGGTGAATGCGATCCTTCCCGATCAAGGTGAATGCCGGATCCGCTTGCTGGCGCTTCTGGTTGATCTCATTCATGGAATGCCACAAATCGACAACCGGAATGTTGCGGGTTTTTCCCAATGCGACCACAAAGTCGCTGCACTCGCCGAGAGCCCCATTGACACCACGAAGGCTCTCCACGGTGGATTCGAAGTTTTCGTCGTAAATGGTCGGGGTGATGAAAATCTGACGCACTCCTTTTTCCGTAAGTGCGTCGGAGATTTTTACGACATTTTGTTTAAATCCATCGATCGCCTTCCGCTTCGAATTTTCCGCGTCTTCGGGAACCTTGGTCTGCGAGTAGAGCCCGCGGTTCACATCATTCATGCCCGCGCTGAGAGTGGCGACAGTGGCATTGTTGGAGAACACATCTTTCTGCAACCGCCACATCATTCCCGATGCGGAATCGCCCGAGATGCCGCAATTGATGAACTTGAGCCGCATTTGCGGGAAGCGCGTCGCATAGTAAAGAAACACATACGAGTGGTAGGGACCACTGTGCGTGATGCTGTCGCCGATGAGGCAGATCGTGTCGTTGTTTCGAAAGACCGGCTCGGCCGTGGCAGGTTCTGCGTGAGCCGCAAGCGGCAGACTGATGGCGAAGGCGATAGCCCACAATTTCGACGGGTTTGTTTTCATAGGTTGGGTTTTTCTAAAGTCCACTCGCAGGAATCGGAGAGTTTCTCGCCATTCGCTCTGGCTTGAATGGTGTTCCTGCCAAGTTGAAGAGCGATGTCGCGCTTGAGAAATTTCCAATCCTCAAGAAGAGGCACGATGTCCCGTGCGGCACAATGTCCCGAAGAATCAAGAACCAGTAAAACGAATGAAATAATTAAATACTTCGCGTAGATTGGCTTGTATTTTTTGTGAGGTGCAAGTTGCGCCATAAACGAAACAAGGTATTTAGTGGTTTGGAAACACTGGGAGAACTGGGTAAATACAATATTGAATATTATTGCTTCTATCAAGAAATTTACTGACTTATTGTAGTTTAATTCGGTTTCTTTACGCCATGCCAGAAGACATCCCCTCCCCCTTACCGTTGAACCGCACAAAATTCCGCTGGGTGGTTTGCGCCCTTTTGTTGTTTTCCACAGCCATCAACTACATCGACCGGCAAGTGATCGGACTGCTCAAGCCGGTGCTGCAGGGCGAGTTTGGTTTTGACGAGCGAGACTACGCCTCGATCGTTTTTTCGTTCCAAGCAGCTTACAGTATTGGCCTGCTGTTTGCAGGGTGGAGGTGGCAATTGGCGCGCGATCGCTATCCCCTTTTTGCGGGAATGCCCCATCACGGCGAGTCAGTGGATCAGCGGGCCTTCCTCCTCCGGTCACCGGTTTACGGAAACTCGCATGGGATGGCGAGCCGACCATGGCGGCGGTAGGTGGAAAAATCACTCCGGTCGATCGTCCAGACGCGAGATCGCGGGGTGAGTTCCGCCATCCGGACCAGACAGGCATCCGCTAAGTCCATCGGCCGGTCCGAATATTTCGAAACGAGCGCCAAAACGGTCGTCAACTCCTTTTCCAAAACGAAGTCAGGATCGAGAAGCAAATCCCCCCTTGCCACCAGGCGGAGGAGACCGGTGGGGTCCGGGAAAAAACTTCCCGCCTCGGCGAGAACGGCATCGCAGGTGAAAAACGGCGCATGCGCACGGAAGGCGGCTGCGGCCCAAGAGTGGAAGGGATCGTTGCGGTTGAAAAAGGCCACAATCAACCCAGTGTCGGCGATTTCCTTCACTGGCGTGTGGCTGCCCTGGCCTGCAGGCGCTGGCGGACAGAAGCGTTCGTGGCCGCCCCAGTGCCAAACTGGTAAAGGCCGACGAGATCCTCGGATGCAAAGGTGGATTTGGCATTGCGGCCGGCTTCCGAGACATCGTCTTCGATGAGGGAACGCACATACTTGGCTCGGTCAAGACCCAGTCGCAGCGCGCGTGCCTCGGCCTTCTGATGCAATTCCGCAGGCAGGCGGAGGGTGAGAATCTTTGTCATACAAAAAAGAATACATTTTGAATTCATTGCTGTCAAACCGGTAGGCTGCGTCGAAAACAAAATGGGATATGGCGGACGCTCTGCGAGCTCAGAGTTTGCCTGAACCTTTCGGCGAGGCGTGAGCTACGAGCCGGGGGGCCGTCGTTGTCCGATTACTCAAGCGTTGGCTGGTTGACTTATTGTGTCACGATTTATGATGATGGCTATAGTCCAAATCCCCATTTGCAACTCGCCGAACCTGCCGCTTATTGTGATTTATCTAGCAGCGGATGTCGGAAGCATCGGTGGTGGGTGGTTTGCTTCCCACCTCATCTCGCTCGGATGGACAGTGGATCGTGCTCGCAAGACCACAATGCTTCTTTGCGCTCTGGCCGTTACACCGATGCTTTTCGCGGCCAAGGTCTCGGATGTTTTCCCAAGGCGGGCGGTGGGCGGCGGGCTCGGTCGTCGGTCTGGGCGGCATGGCAGGCTCGATCGGCGGGATGCTCATCGCTCTTGCTGTCGGAGAAATCCTCCAAAAGACCGGCAGCTAAGCCCTGATTTTCCTTGCTGCCGCCTCGTTCTACTTGCTCGCACTCGGGATCATCCAAGCCCTGTCTCCAAAACTGGAACCGGTGAAATTTTAGCGAACAGATTTTTTAAGATTCAAAGCCCTCTCACAACGGCACAGTGGCGCGAGCGAAATCAGGGCGCCGACGGAGCATCGCCCTCCAGATAGGAGTTGGCTTGGGACAAGATTCCCGCTGGTGAAGCTCCGAGCGTTCGAAGCTGTTGAAGACTTAAGCCGCCGGTACGTTTTGCCAAGCGGCGTCCGGAATCGTCGCATACCAGTGGACAGTGAAACCAATCGGGAGGAACGCAGTGGAGAGCCCGATAGAGAAGGATTTGCCGAGCCGTGGAGAGCAGGAGATCCGCACCGCGGACGACTTCGGTTATGCCCATGGCAATGTCATCCACCACCACGGCGAGTTCATAGGCAGGTACATCTTCACGATTCCAAATGAGAAAGTCTCCGAAGTCCCGAAGTGCGGTTTTTTCTATAGGGCCAAAATTTTGATCTGTGAACGAGATCGCAACGTGATCCGGAACACGGAAGCGCCAGTTCACGCCTGCAGGCTCGGTGAAGACATTCCCTTCGCTTGGATCAACCCTCCACTCTACTGGAAAGATTGGCTCCTCTTCATGTGGGGCGAGTGCGGAGATTTCGCGTCGCGAGCGGTGGCAGGGATAAATATGACCGGCTTCCTTCAAGCGACGCCAAGCATCGAGGTAGAGGTGGCGCCGGTGACTCTGCAAGACGACATCGCCGTCCCAGTGCAACCCCATCCACTGAAGGTCCTCAATCGCGGCGCGCGTGAACTCCTCCTTGCAGCGCAGGGAATCCAAGTCTTCGATGCGAAGAAGAAGTCTTCCCCCAGCTTGGCGGGCGCGCCTGTGGGCTTCCGAAAAAGTCCGCGCATGGCCGAGATGAAGGCAACCAGTCGGAGTCGGAGCCATGCGCCCGATGTAGGTCTTAGAGGAATTCTGACCGCACGGCATATCAAGTCGCACCCAAATCTACGGAACGTTGAGAAGTCTGTCGAAATCCGAGCCTATACTTAGCGATAAAGCGGACCGAAATTTTGACAGGCACGGAAATCTGCTGCTTCCATGTCGGCTGTTCCAAAGGCGGTCCAGGCAGCGGGGCGGAAGACTTGGGCTCCCTCGAGATTGTGCATGTACACAGGAATGCGGAGGATGCTGGCAAGAGAGATCAAGTCGGCCCCGATGTGCCCGTGGCTCATCACGCAATGGTTAGCACCCCAGCTGTTCATCACCGAGTAGGTATCGCGGAATGCGCCCTGGCCGGTAAGACGCGGAACGAACCACGTCGTTGGCCATGTCGGATTCGTGCGTTCTTCAAGGATACGATGGGTCTTCTCGGGTAGCGAAACGGTTTCGCCTTCCGCAATCTGGAGGACCGGACCGAGACCTTGCACGAGGTTGAGGCGATAGATCGTGGATGGCATGCCGCCGCGTGTGGCAAAGCGAGTGCTCCATCCTCCACCAGGGAAATACTCCGTAATCGAGGGGTGCCAACTCGTGGCCTTAAGACAAGCGTTCACCTCGGCATTGGTAATGTCCCAGAACGGCTTCATCGCAGGCACGCCGTTGAGCGTTTGTTCACCGCATCCATCGAGGGCGGCAGGGCCAGAGTTGATCAGGTGCAAGAGCCCGTTGGCCGCAGACTCAGGCACGTCGCTACCGGTGACCCGCGCGATGGCATCTGGGCTCCAATATGTGCGCAGGTCGGCAAAAATCTGTGCCGTATTTGTAAGGAGCCACCCAAAAAGCATGGCCGCACCATTCAGGGCATCGTTCTCCGTTGCCACGATGTGAGGGGCCCGTCGACCGTTCCAGTCAAATGAGGAATTTAAAATGGCCTCGAGAAAGTCACCATTTGGCATGTGGTCTGTCCACTGACGCTGGCCTTGAAAGCCGGAGGCGATCGCGTAGTGACCTTGGGCTTCCTCTCCGAATCCGGCCTTGGCCAGCTTGGGATTCCCGATCATGAGATCACGTGCGATGAGGGCCATCTTGACGCTGGTCTCCCACTCGGTATCGAGTTGCTTGCGCGAGCGTTTTTTCCCCACGCCATTCCAGTCCTTGCCTTCCTTGCAGTTCGCTTTGACCCATTTCATGGCCTTGTCAAACTCGGCCTTGTCAAAGATGCCCCGCTCGATACGGCGGATAAATTCGGTCATATCAACCGACTCGACGCGCATGCCAAGCCATTGCTCGAAGAAGGAGGGATCTACGATAGAGCCGGCGATACCCATGGAAGTACCCCCCATAGCCAGATAAGAACGGCCGCGCAAGGTTGCAGCAGCCAAGCCGGCTCGGGCAAAGCGAAGAAGTTTTTCCTCCACATCAGGCGGGATCGTGTTGTCGCCTGCATCTTGGACATCGCGTCCGTAGATCCCGAAAGCTGGTAATCCTTTTTGAGTGTGGGCGGCGAGTACGGCGGCCAAGTAAACAGCTCCTGGACGCTCGGTGCCGTTAAATCCCCAAACAGCCTTGGGCGTGAGCGGATCGGTATCCATCGTCTCAGAGCCATAACACCAGCAGGGAGTCACGGTGAGGGAGACACCCACATTCTCGCGGCGGAATTTGTCGGCACAGGCGGCCGCTTCACGAATGCCGCCGATGCAGGTATCCGCAACCACGCATTCCACAGGTTCGCCAGTCGGGTGCCGAAGCTTGGAGGTCAGCATGGAGGCTGTGTTTTTAGCCATCGCCATGGTTTGTTTTTCGAGGGATTCGCGAACGCCGCCGAGACGGCCATCAATGGTCGGGCGGATGCCGATTTTGGGAAGGTTGGTCATGATTTAAGTTTTAAGATGAAGAAAGGTTCAGCGGAGATTTTTCAGGCTGTTTTTGCAATTTGGG
>VFJO01000223.1 GCA_009886045.1 Verrucomicrobiota bacterium | reverse complement strand
TGCTCTGAGGTTCTGATGCCGACGAGGACGTCGGCGTTCCGGCCGAGAACTTTTCTCCGTGTCTTTGTGTCTCCGTGAGAGGCTTTCCCGGCAGACGAGCGACCTCGAAGGTGATCTCCATGACTCGCCGTGGATCGAGGAGGTCGAAGCGCTTCAGGGCATCGAGGAGATGCCACACGGCAGCGGGATATTTTTCCTGGAGGAGTTCGGGATTCGTGGGGCCGCCGCGTTCACGGATTTCCTTCCGGATGGAATCGAGGAGTTGCTCCGCTCTCTGGAATACGGGATGGCTGCGGGCATCTCCCGGCTTGGAGAAGAAGGAGGAGGATTAAAAAATCTTGCAAAATGAAAAATGCAAGAGAGTGTGTCCTGTTATGAATGAAGCCGAATCACTGAACTTGCCCCACTTGGCGCGGCGGGTGGTCTCCGCCCGGGAGTTTGCCGGGCTCACGCAGAGCCAGCTCAGCCGGAAGGTTGGTTTCAAAGACAGGCAGACTCTGGCGGCTATCGAGGCGGATCAGCGCCGGGTCGGAGTGTCCGAACTCTTGGCCATCATCAAAGCCACAGGAAAGGATCTGGATTTTTTTGCGGATCCCTTTCGCATCGTCGGAGAGGGCGGCTTTTCCTATCGGGCCAAGGGCTCGGAGGAAGTCGCCTTGGACGATTTTGAGGAACGAGTCGGAAAGTGGCTCGCCCTGTGGCGTTACTTGAGTGAGAAGCGAGGGAGGCCTCCCCGTATTTTGCGACCCCGCTTGGCGCTCCATGAGAAAAGCACCTTCGAAGAGGCTCAGCGGGCCGGAGAACAGGTCGCACGGGACCTCAGACTCGGCAAGGTGCCGGCTGAGCGGTTGGCCGGAGCGATCGAGCAGGAGCTTGAAATCCTGTTACTGCACGCGGACATGCCCAAGGGTGTTTCTGGAGCTGCCGTTCAGTTGTCGGGCGGTGACAGCATTTTGATCAACCGCAAGGAACCGGGATCGCGACAGGCCTTTGATTTGGCGCACGAGCTTTTTCATGTGCTCACATGGGATACAATGCCTCCCGAGCGAGTGGATCGAGAGGAGCCGACACGCTACAAAGCCAAACGCATCGAGCAACTGGCGGATAATTTCGCCGGTGCCCTGCTGATGCCGGGCGAAAACCTCACTCAACTCTGGGCGGCAAAGCCTGCCACTCAAGGCATGGACGAGTGGATTTCTTCCGTCGCCGATGTGTTTCAAGTCTCAAAGCCAGCTCTGGCTTGGCGCTTGGTGGCCCTCGGCCTCATTGCCCGTGGAGATTGGAGCCCGAGTTCCAAGAAAACGCGGGATCGCAAGGATGCGGAGACCCCACCGGCTTTCTCGCGGCAGTATCTGGAGCGCGTTGCGCAGGGACTAACGCATGGGGATGTCTCCGTGCGGCGCGTGCTTGAGATTCTCGATATCGACCTGCACGAACTCCGGACCCTCTGCAAGAGCCACGCTGTGCCATTAGAAGTCGGTCTTTGAAAACTCCCCGATGCCGCCACTCCCAAAAGTTGTGTATGTGGATACCAATGTGATCATCGAAGCTGTGCGAACCGGTTGTTGGAAATCAATCGCCCAACGCTTTGCCATCCACACCGTGGCAACCGTGCGGGATGAGGCGCTAAAGGTGCCTGCCGAAAAATCTGGTTATGTGCCTGTGGATCCCCCTGCAATCTCCCGGCATGTGACTGTGGAGACGGTCAATCCGGCAGATGTCTTGTCGGCATCGGTCCGAGCCTCGGGCATATTGGCTTTGGACGCGGGCGAGCGCGACCTCCTGGCGCATGTGGCGGCAAGAAACGATGCCGCCTGGGTGGTCACCACGGCCGACAAGGCCGCCGTCAAAACCGCCTGTGCACTCGGCTAGGAGTCGAAACTCGTCTCTCTGGAGGAATTGGCCGAAGCCAGCAGGAGCAAACCCAAACTCCATGAGTGGCATCTCAAAAGATGGCTCAGCAAAGTCCGGTCTGAATTCCTCCTCGATCACTTCTAAAAAAACCGACGAGCGATCAAGATACTGAGAAAATATCACAGATTCCAAAAAAAATCCGTTTTTAAAAATTGACATAGTTCAATAAGTGTGATTTTTTCACAACATATGCTTTTATCTTTCACTGTTGAGAATTTCCGATCCTTCAAAGAGGTGCAAACGCTGTCCATGGTGGCGAGCAATCGCCATCCGGACCATGAGAACCACCTCACCCCGATTCCACAGGATGAAAACAAAGTCTTGCCGGTGGCAGCGGTGTATGGCGCCAACGGCGCCGGAAAATCGAATCTGGTGAGGGCTCTGGGTTTTCTGAGAATGCTTGTGCTGGAAGGCACGGAGCCGAAAAAAGCAATCCCGCGCCAGGCCTTCGCGTTGGATGAGGAAACGCCGCGCGAGCCGAGCGAATTCTCTGTGCAATTTGTGCAGGATAGCCGCGTGTTTGCCTACGGCTGCCAAGTGGATGAAAAAAAGGTTTGTGCCGAGTGGCTGAGCGTCCTGCGCGGATCCAAGGAGACGACCGTCTTCGAGCGGGCAACTGACGCCTCCGGCAAAGTGATGATTCAGACGGGTCCGGCGATGGCCGCAGACTCGGAGTGGGGAGACCACACAAAGCCCCGCGAGTTGGCTAAAGTGGGAGTGCTCCCCAACCAACTCTTCCTCCATGCTGTGGGAGCGATGTTGCAGGAGGCGGATCAAGGGCCTCTCTTCAGGGCGGCCTTGGAATGGATGGACTCGGTGACGATCATTCCTGCGGATGCGACATTCCAGTTGCTGTCCCGTCTGGTGGCACAGAACAAGGACTTCACGGATTTCGCTGGAGAATTTCTGCGCCGCGTGGAAACAGGCGTGGAGGAGTTAAAGGTCGAGACGAGCGACCTCGACAAGAATGTCCTCTCGGGGCTTGAGCCGAACTTGCAACGGATGATCGAAGACTTGCCCCCGGGTGAGCAGATCGCCCTTCCGGCGCGGGACGGTTCGGAAATGCTTGTGGAGAACCTCTCCGGCATGAAGGTGCGCTTGCGCACACTCACCGCCGAGCATCTAACCCCCGATGGGCGCCGGGTGGGCCTGCCTTTCAACGAAGAATCGGATGGCACCAAGCGGCTCACGCATCTCCTGCCCGTGCTGCACGGTGGCAAGCAAGGAGCTGGCATCTATGTGATCGACGAGATCGATCGAAGCCTGCATCCGCTCCTGGCCAAAGGATTCGTGCGCTCATTTCTCGAAAACTGCATCGGCAGCCAACTGGTCTTCACCACCCACGAGACGGCATTCCTCGATTTGGAACTGCTCCGGAGGGACGAAATCTGGTTTGTGAAAAAACAGGGGGCGCGCGGTGCATCCGAGATTTACTCCCTCGCGGAATACCGTGTGCGAACGGATCTGAAGTTGGACAAGGCCTACCTGCAAGGCCGCTTCGACGCCGTTCCACCGATTGAAAACGAACTTCCGGAATGGGTCGGAAAAATCATGGCGGAGCTGCACCCCAACAAAGCGGAACCTGCGCTGGCACTGGCCAAATGAGTCTTCTCAACCGCCACCCAGTCTCAATAGGTCGAGAGATCCGGGAATTCCGTGACGATCGTGTTTTTGTGGTGGCGACGGATGACACTTATGCCCCGGAGCAATACTTCAAGCATCTGGCACTCCGGAGGGTGAGGGTGGTTGTTTTACCTACGGAGCGGGGTGAATCCTCTCCGGCCCATGTCGTGGCGAGGCTCAAGGCGGCCTACGAGGTTTACGCCAATGCCCATGAAGTTCGGGAGAGGGATGAGTTCTGGATTTTCCTCGATCGAGACCATCACTTCAAAGGCACCCACACCCCGCAAACCCTCGAAGCACTCCGAGTTGGCAAGACGGCAGGATTTGAGGTGGCGATCAGCAATCCTTGCTTCGAGCTGTGGCTACTCCTGCATCACGAGGAGGTTTCGCCGGATGCGGAGTTGCACAACTGCGCTGCGGTAGAAAGCTCACTTCGCGCCCGTCTCGGCTCCTACAATAAAACCAACATACTGCCCGGGCAGTTCCCACTCGATCTGGTTGAGATTGCTATCCGGCGGGCACGGGCCCTCGAAAAGTTTCCCGATAGCCCAACCGCCTTGCTTCCTCTTCCTATTGGAACACGCGTTTACCGACTGCTTGAAAAAATCCTCTCTCCCGCTCTATGAGCCTACCAAAATTACAAGCCACTCTTGAAAAGCGCCTGGCTCAGAGTCGAATCGTTTTCTGGTATGATGCCGGAGCTGAGTGGTGGACGGAATTCGACGCCTTGAGCGTGGAGGGAGTCGAAAAAATCGCGGTGCGGAAAAAGGTCAGAGGGGTCGGTCCCGCGTATAAAATCAGAGGGGTCGGTCCCGCGTAAAATCAGAGGGGTCGGTCCCGCGTATTGGCGCATTTTTTAGCCGAGTTTCCGAGTTGCCATACTTGTCTTGCTATGAGGTGCTGATGCCGACGAGGACGTCGGCGTTCCGGTCGAGAACTTTTCTCCGCGTCTTTGTGGCTCCGTGA
>VFJO01000080.1 GCA_009886045.1 Verrucomicrobiota bacterium | reverse complement strand
TTTTATCGTAAGTGGCAAGTCCGACTTCCCCATGCAGCTCTCCAGCGGACCATTCGTTGTTTCGTCCCGAATCCCCTTGGCAGAGGCACTGACTCGACCGCTCACCACGGATACCCTGCGAGCACAACTTCAAAAACTGGGTGGTACGGGGTTCACACTCCGATCATTGGAGTCACTCCTTGAGGGCGATGTGATTCTGCCTGTTTCGGAGATAAACCGAATGCGGCGGGCGATGGTAGAGATGATGTGCAGCACTCCGCGCGACACAGCCCCCCGCCTCTCCTTGCGCGAGATTCTGCCGCACGTGCAGCCTCCCGCATCAATCGAGTCTCACCTCTCCGTGCTGGTACGCTCCGAAGATCAGCTCCTCGCGGCGCTGAATGCGGGAATCACCCAAATCTTCGTGGATTACGAGGATATCCGACGATACAAAGATGCCGTTGCGACGGTGAGATCCCACGACCACGGGAACGACGTTCGAATCTTTCTCGCGACCCCACGAATTCAGAAAGCCGGTGAGGAGGGCTTTTTCAAACTCATTGCGAATGCGCAACCAGACGGCGTTCTCATTCGCAACATCGGCGCCATCTCGCATTTCGCTGGGTCTTCGCTGCGATTGGTCGGGGACTTTTCCCTGAACGTTGCGAATCCTTTGACGGCCTCGGTTTTTAAGAATCATGGACTCGAGCGGTTGGTGATTTCTCACGATCTGAACTCGGCCCAGATTTTAGCCCTGCTCAGAGCCGCTCCGCCGGACTGGTTCGAGCTAATTTTGCATCACCACATGCCGATGTTTCATATGGAGCACTGTGTATTTGCGGCTTTCCTCTCCACTGGCAAGGACCACACGGACTGCGGAAGACCCTGCGAAAAACACCGGGTCCATCTGCGCGACCGTGTGGGGATGGAGCATCCTCTGCGAGCTGATGTGGGCTGCCGGAATACGCTTTTCCACGCCACAGCACAAACCGGGGCGGCGTTCTTCGAGTCATTCTATACCGCAGGATTGCGCTTCTTTCGTGTGGAGTTGCTCGAGGAGTCTGCAGATGAAACCTCACGCATTCTCCGCGCATATCGAGACCTGCTCACATTCCAAAGGAAAGGCTTGGCACTTCACCAGGAACTTCACGCATCAAGCCAAGTCGGTGTTACCACAGGCACGTACAAAGGCTAGGTTCCAGCACTCTGATTCGCACTCGGAAATCTCTCGGAGAGTTCTTTGAGAGCCTTGTCGGCTTCATCATCCTTGAAAGCACGCCTGTAAGAATCTGCTGCCCGGCGCAGTGCCCTTGGAGTCACCTTTGGGTCATCTGCAAGAATACTGACCGCCATAAATGCCCGGGCAGCGCTCTCGTAGTCCTGCTCTAGAAAAAAAACTTCGCCGGAAATGAGGCGTGCATCGGCATTGAGTTTGCCTTCGGGCTGGAGAAACAGAGCTTGATCGATGGCTTGCCTGGCAGATGAAGTTCGCTGGAGTGCGATTTCAGCAGTAGCCTTCGCAAGATAGCCACGGGCTTGGGAAGTCGGATTTGACGCGGAAGCGATAGACTTTTCGGCAGCTTGCGATGCTTCCTCATATTTGCCGAGTGCCGACCGGGTTTCGGAAATCAAAAGCCAAAGATCCGTAGAAATGGTTCCTGGAGACTGAAGGAGAGGGAGGAGCACCTTTTCCGCTTTGGCATATTTTTTGTCTTCAAAATATCCCTGTCCGAGCCAAAGTACGACCTCGGCAGGAATTACCCCGCCCTTGTAATTTTCGGCTTCGCGGCTCGCCGCAGCGCGATCTTGAAGTTGGTATTGAGCCAACAGAATGCGGAGTGAGGCACGGTCTGCGTAATTTTTTGCATCAAGGAGCCGGCTCTTATCGAGCAGGGCGATCGCTTGCTGATAATCTTTATTTTCAAAAGCTACCCAACCTAGCCAGAAGTGCGCCTGTGCAGACGCTGCGGAGTTAGGGTAACGCTTCAGTAATTCCTGAAAGGCAGAGGCCATCTCGGGATATTTCTTCAACTGGCCAAAAGTGAGAGCCTTTTGAAGGATTGCAATTTCGACTTCTTTGCTGAATTGAAAACGTGTGATGACTTCGTCAAAGTCAGCAAGGGCTTGTTCGTAGGATTGTGATTTTTGGCGAGCGAGTCCACGCTGGAGCACCGATGTGGCAGCCAGTTTATCGTCGGGGTATTTCTGGGCAAAAGCCGTGAAGGAACGAACGGCACCAGCGGTGTCGCCAGAGGCGTCTTGTGACCAAGCGAGTTTGTAAAGCGATGCAGTTCTTTGCTCCGGCTTCAGAGAAGGGTTTTCAACGAGGGGAGCGTAAGCTTCGGCAGCGGCAGCGTAGTCGGGCTTTTGGAAGAGCGCTTCCGCTTTTAAGAGCGAGGCGGATGCGGCCAGTTTCGTATCGGTGGTGTTTGCAAGAAACCGGTCCACCTCTGGAACCAAACGGGCATCCTTTGTGGAATAAAGACTTAGGAGGCGCTGGTAACGGACTTCTGCGGATGCTTGGCTAGGATGCTCCAAAACAATGCGATCGTAGATTTTTTTTGCCTGTTGTTCATTCCCGACGCGTCTCCAGGCTGCAGCAAGAACGCTGAATGCATCTGCCTGAGCGGAGAGAGGAATCACCTTTTCGATCTCGTCACTCCTTTCGGTGATACCGCGAAAATCTCCAGAATCGTAGCGCAGCTTAAGAGCCGCAAGGATGGCTTCCGCTTTCAGCGTGGGGTCTTTTTCATTGGAACCAGCCCTATCAAAAATCTGAAGTGCTTTGTCCATCGAACCAAGCTCCATGGCGAGGCGACCCGCCTGTAATGCGGAGCGGGAGGCAACATCGGGAGCTGAGGCACTGTTGGCGAGGAACTCGTAGGTCTGCAGAGCAGACTGTTTTTGTCCCTCCTTGAGCTGGATTGCCGCGAGAGCGATGGCCGCATTTTCCCTGAAAGGATTCTCACCTTCGGATGCGAGAACCGAGCGGTAGTGGTCCTGGGCAGACGGGTATTGCTTGAGGGCCTCAAAGCTACGCGCCGCATAATAGTTTGCTGCTAGGCGAACTCCCGGTTCCTTAGCTTCTCGTGCTGCAAAATCAAATTGTATAGCGGCGGGCTGGTAAAGGCTTTCGGAAAAAAGAATCTCACCGAGGCGGTAAGCCCCGGCCGCAGCAAATTCTCCGCTTTGAAATTGCATGACGAGTTTCTCATACGCCGCCCGAGCCGCTGCCGAGTTGCCTGCCATGCGATGGCACTCTGCCAAACGGAAAAGGGCCACATCGCGAGCCGCGGAGGTCGAATCCGAGATCAAAAATGCCTCATACTGCGGAATGGCCAAATCATAGAGCTTGCGCGCGTAGAGACTGTTTGCCCCATCCAATGCGGAGTTCGCCGAATTCCTCTCACCTCCCGCCGGGGAAATGCGGATGTTTTTAGGATCTTCCACCGCCGAGGCTGGAGTGTTCGTGGGTTCGGAGACTGGCGACGGCAAGGGAGCCGGGGAACCCATTGGCTTGACAAGCTCAGCGCGCCGAACCTCAACACTGTCAACATTGGGAACTCGACCTACCCATGCGGGATTGTCGTAATTTTCAAGAGCGGGAGAATTAACCGGTGTGGCTCGACGGATTTCCTGAGCGGTTAATGCGCTGCAGGAGGCAAGGATTGCAAGCAGCGCAGTTTGTTTCATTCCTTGCGGCTCGTAGCGAAAGCCACGTTCCAGATGTTTGCGCGACGGCAGGCATCGAGAACTCCTACAATAAATCTGTAATCGGTTTTCTCATCCCCGCGCAAAAGAACTGTCTGGTCCGGGTAAAGCGCGGAAATTTTTTGCAAAGATTCCTGGAGGCTGTCCATATCCAATGAACGGCGGTTCATAACGATGGTTCCATCGGATTTGATATTCAGGATAATTTCTCCTGAGGAGCGACGAGACTCCTTCCCCTCACTAGCCTTTGGCACCTTCACATCGACCTCTGTTTCCGTCTGGGAAAATTTCCACTGCAGCAAAAAGAAAAAAAGCAGGAAGAGCGCGATATCAACCATCGGGGCGATTTGAAATCCTGGGGGATTCAGCTTGATGGACCCGCGAAAATTCATGGCTTAGTCGCGTTGGGAAGAATTGCGGTGGCCAATAACGACCTGCGCCATCAAAACCGTGCTGGCTGCCTCAAGTTCCGAAATCATCAATTGCACACGTCCGCGAAAGAATGCGTAGCCCGCCATTGCGGGAATGCCGATGAGAAGCCCTGCAGCTGTAGCCACAAAGGCCTCAGCAACCCCTCCGGCAAGCATTGCCTGCCGCGCTCCGGTCATATCTCCCGACACGACGGCAAATGATTTGATCATACCCAGAACGGTTCCGAGCAGACCAAGCATCGGAGCAAGCGCACCGATATCCGCTAGGTAGCTGACACGCTGACTCCAAAGCCCCGAGAGGCGCACTCCTTCAGCTTGGGCGATTTCACGAACCTCCGGCATCGTTGCATTTTGATTTTTTGTGAGAAAATTCAGCGCGCGTTCCATGACGCTCGCAATCGCCTCGTTGTGGCGGTGTGAGAGAGCCAAGAGACCGAGATAATCTTTTTTGCGGATGAGTGCATCTGCTGCCTGCATGTAGCGATTGCTTAACACGGCACTCCGACGCATCGTTACCAAAAATACAAGAATCAACATCAGTACCAGAATGGATATGGCTCCGAGGGGGTACATGACTAGTCCGCCAGATTTAATAACGTGCCAGAGGTCCGTTGTCTGAGCCAATGGTGCCAATGGTTCTTGTGAGAAAGCTGGTGAGGCGAGCGCCAACAAGAATGAGACGGAAAAGATCAGTTTCATTGCGTAGAGTTTATCAACACAGCACACCCATGCAAGCCTCCCTCAAGAGACGGCGCTCGATCCCACTTCAGAGTGAGCGGCATTTACTGCTGCATTCCGGAGATAATGCTGATGAGCGGCATGAAGAGGGCGATCACGATTGTTCCCACCACCACGGCAAGGAAGACGATCATAACCGGTTCCAGCATGGAAGTGAGGCCAGAAACGGCGTTGTCCACCTCATCGTCATAAACCTCAGCGATCTTGAGGAGCATCTCAGGCAACTGGCCAGTTTCCTCTCCCACATCAATCATGCTTATAACCATGGGAGGGAAAATCCCGCTGGCTTCGAGAGGCTGCACAATCGATTCGCCCTCGCGCACGCTGTCGTGCACGCGGGTAATGGCACCAGCGATCACGGCATTGCCAGCGGTCTCTCGAGTGATGTTCAGGGCTTGAAGAATCGGAACACCACTTGTGACAAGCGTACCGAGGGTTCTTGAAAACCGTGAAATTGCACTTTTTTTGGTTAGATCTCCAAAAAGAGGTGCACGGAGCATGAATGCATCGATGGCGGCAGAGCCTTTGGGAGTGCGAGAAGCGAATTTGTAAATGAAGCCAAATCCGATAATAGCGCCAATAATAAGTAATAAATTGTTTTTTACAAAATTGCTGGTCCCGATCACAAATTGCGTCAGCCCTGGGAGCGGTTTTCCTCCAAGCATATCGGCAAAAATGGCCTCGAATTTCGGAACAATGAACACAAGTAGGAACGCCATGATGACGATGGCTATCACCAAGACGATGATTGGGTAGAACATGGCCGAAACAACCTTGTTTTTGATTTTTTGCGCCTTCTCTTGAAACTCGGCCAAGCGGAGCAGGACAATTTCCAACACACCACCCAGCTCACCAGCCTTCACCATGTTGATGTAAAGTTTGTTAAAGATGCGCGGGTATCCCCCGAGGCTTTCGGAGAACGTTCCTCCTCCTTGCACCGCCTCGGCAATACCGATGATTGTTTTTTTCAGAACGGGATCGGGTTCTTGTTTGGAGAGCACAGTGAGACCCCGGAGCAGCGGCAGGCCAGCATCTATGAGCGTGGCGAGTTGCCGTGTAAAAATCATCAGCGTGCGGGCCTTGATGGTTTTCTTTTCCAAGAAGGGAATGTTCAGGTTGATCTTGATGTCCTTCTTTGCGAGCGAAGGGGAAGATCCTGAGGCCTTGCGTTTAGGGGCCTTGCCGCCCTCGGTGATTGTTTTGGGAAAATACCCAGCTTGTCGGATTTGGGCGACGGCTTCAGCTTGGGAAGCGGCATCTATGACCCCTGTTGTTTCCTGACCTCGGGCATCAAGTGCGACGTAATTGTAACTGGGCATATGGGTGAGTGGGGTTAGTGGAACAGATTTTTACACGAGATGCAAATTCCAATCAGACTGTCGAGTGCGGAATTCAGACGGGGCGAACATATGGGTTCCATTCGGTTTCGTGCCCAATGGTGGTCTCCGGCCCATGCCCGGGTAAAACGCGGGTCGACGCATCGAGCGTGAAGAGTTTTTTGCGAATTCCATCAAAGAGGAGAGGCCCATCGCCACCGGGGAGATCGCATCGCCCCACGCCTTCTCGAAAAAGCACATCACCACCAACAAGAAGCCCATCGCTCGGAAAATAAAAACACAAGCTTCCTGGACAATGACCAGGAACGTGCAAGCAGATCATTTTCAATCCACAGAGAGCATCCGTTTCTCCTTCCTCTAGCAGGACATCAGCCCGACAGGCTTCATATTGAATATCGAATCCATGTTTTTTGAAAAACGAGCCATCCGCGAGCATGGGGACCGTGTCCGAATGAAAAGCCACCCGGCATCCGTGCCGACGCTGGATTTTAGCGGCATCCATCACATGATCGAAGTGGCCGTGGGTGAGAACCAGCCAGTCGATTTTTTCCAGAGCGAAGGACTCATCCGAGCCTTGCGGAGCGTCAAAAAGGAGGTTCCCTGATGGGGTTTTAAAAAAATAGGCGTTTGTTTCTAGCGCGCCACCAGTAAAAGTTTTGAACGGATTCATGAGCTGAAAGGTCGGATAAGGACCAAAGCGAGGTTTGATTTTTTCCAAGTTCTCTGCAACACTCAATACATATATCATGAATTTTTCGAAACACGCCATCGCCGCTCTTCTGGCTGCCATGGTTTCCATCCTCCCAGCCCACGCCGAGAAATCAAACACTCTCGACCAAGGGCAAGTCGCACTTGCTGTGTCAAACTGGCTGCAGCAAGCCCACTACAGCAGAAAGGAAATGGATGCGGAAATGTCCGCCAAACTCCTTACCACTTATTTGGAGCTTCTAGACTACAATAAACTCTACTTCACCCAGCAGGATATCGAGGAATTCACCCTGAAATATAGTGAATCACTTCACAAATTCATTCGCTCAGGCGACCTCTCGCCAGCCACAGATATTTTTGAACGCTTCAAAGAACGGGTAGAAAGCCGCGTTGCTGACAACAAGAAGCTCGCAACCAAGAAATACGATTTCCAAGACAAGCGCGAGGTGGAACTCAACCGCCAAAAATCGCCATGGCCAAAAAACCTCGCAGAAGCCGATAAAATCTGGTCCGACCGAGTGGAAGCCGAAATTCTTCAGGAACACCTGAGCGAGCTCAAATTGCGCTCTCCAGAGGAAACAGTAACCCGCCGCTACGACCAGGCCCTGCGCAACGTACGTGAAATGGACGCCGATGATGTCACGAGCACTTTTCTCAAGGCCCTCGCACAAAGCTACGACCCGCACTCCGAATACATGAGCCCGAGTGAGATGGAAAATTTCCAAATCTCCATGAAGCTCTCACTGGTTGGGATCGGAGCTGTCCTGCGCTCGGAGGATGGATACACAAAAATCATGGAAATCGTCCCCGGTGGGCCCGCCGATCGCGATGGCAGGCTCAAGGTCGGTGACCGTATCCTTGCCGTCGGACAAGGAGACAAGGAATTTGAAGACGTGGTCGATATGAAACTCGACAAGGTCGTCGAAAAAATCCGAGGGAAGAAAGAAACCAACGTTCGTCTTCAGGTCATTCCCAATGATGCCGATGATCCTTCGAAGCGCTCCATTATTGAGATCACGCGTGATGAGGTGAAACTCAAGGACCAAGAGGCCAAAGCGGAACTCCTCGACGTGACCAATGCCGAGGGCAAAGTTTCACGCATTGGCTGGATCACCCTCCCTTCGTTCTACGCAAACATGAGTGGCGATGGTGAGCCGAAAAGCACAACGGCAGATGTTGACGCCCTACTAGCGCGTTTGAAGAAAGAAAATATCGAGGGCTTGGTGATTGATCTTCGACGCGATGGAGGAGGTTCCCTCGAAGAAGCTATTAATCTTACTGGTCTCTTTATCCCTCAAGGGCCGGTTGTTCAGGCGAAGGATCCCAGCGGAAAAATCACTATCAACAGCGATAAAAATCCCGATGTTTCCTACTCTGGGCCACTCATTGTTGTGATGAATCGTCTGAGCGCCTCTGCAAGTGAGATTTTTGCTGCTGCGCTCCAAGACTATGGCCGCGCCCTCGTGGTGGGAGATGAGCGGAGCTTCGGCAAGGGAACAGTGCAGACTATCGTGGATTTGGATAAGTCCATGTCTCTGCCATTTTTTAATGTGAAGAAACCTGAAGCTGGAGCTCTCAAGCTAACGATTCAAAAGTTCTACCGCATCCGTGGCGGTTCGACCCAGATTAAGGGCGTGGAGTCGGATATCATTCTCCCCTCGCGCACCGACAATGCGGAGATTGGCGAGGCCTCGCTGAAAAACCCATTGGATTATGACGAGGTTGCACCTGCAATATTACTCGCGAAGGATAAAAGCCCCACCAAGCGCCTCTTTTTAGAAGAACTCCGTGCACGCTCGCAAAAGCGCATCCAAGGCGACCCGGAATTTATTTATGTCAACGAGGACATGCAGAGACTGCGCGAGCGCATTGCCAAGAACAGCATCAGCACAAATGAAGACCTCCGCCGAAAAGAACTTGCCGATGACAAACAACGCAGGGAGGAACGCAAGGAGGAGCGACAAGCCCGAGGGCCACTGGTTAATGCCAAAGTCTGGCAGGTCACTCTCGACGACGTGAAGAACAACCGCGAGGACCTTGAGGTTGTGGCTTATGAGCGTGAGCGTGATAAAAAATACGATATCGAGGAAGAAGTGGAAGATTCCAGCAAGGAAAAGAAAGACTCCAAAAAAACTCCCGAGCCCGACCCAATCAGGAATGAAGCTGTTCGTATCATTAGCGACCTGATCGAACTCAGCAACCCTGCGAAGACTGCGAAAACCTCAGGAGCCCAAGCCTCCATCAAGTAGAGCCACTCGGCGCTTTCTAATTCAGACTTCAGCACGCGGATGCGCAGCTAGGTAAGCCGTTTTGAGCCGCTCGATGGTGACGTGGGTGTAAATCTGGGTGGTTGAAAGACTGGCGTGGCCAAGAAGGGTCTGCACGCTGCGAAGATCGGCTCCGTTATCAAGAAGATGGGTGGCAAAGCTATGCCGGAGCTTGTGTGGCGAAAGATCAGCGGGGAGTCCCGCTTGGGCAAGGCGAAGTTTCAGCAGGGAATGGACAGCACGGGCCGAAAGCCGCAGACGAGATTTATTAATGAACAGTGGCCCTGCAATCACTCGAGCCGCTTGGCGATAACGCTGAATGGCCTCCAGCGCGGGCCCTCCGACCGGACAGACTCGCTCGCGCCCCCCCTTACCAAGAACACGTGCGGTCTCGCAGATTGGGTCCACATCCCGCACATCCAGTCCGACGAGTTCAGAGAGACGCATCCCAGTGGAATAAAATAGCTCGATCACAGCTGTATCTCTTGCAGCCATCCAAGTCGGGGCTTGCTTGCTTTTCAAGGCCGCTGCAGGTGCAGAGATCAGAACGTCCAGCTGCCCAGTAGTCAGAAAGCGGGGCAGTTGCTTCTCAGCTTTCGGAAGCGAAACTTCCAAGAGCACGTTTTTAGAAATGGCGCGGCGCATGTGAAGAAAGGCATAAAATGCCCTCATCGCAGCGAACCTCAAACGTACACTGGCTCGGGCCATCTCGGCCTTCATCAATTCCAACATCCAAGCACGGAAGTCCTCTGCCCGAAAATCCTCCCAAGATCCTGCAGGGCGAAATTTCCGGAATGCTACCAGTGATGTCCGGTAGGCGCGCATCGTCTGTGGCGAGGAGTTTTTCTCAGCCTCAAGGTGGCGAAGAAATCCCTCCGCTTGACGGTCGAGGGGCTGGATTTTGATCTCAGAAGCTTTGCCTCGGCAGCGTTTCAATTTTGAGACGCGCTCCAACTGCTGGCAGCAAATCCTTGCGCTGCCATAATCTCACTGCTCCAGCTCGAAATGGCGGCAAGGGCTTGCACTGAAACCTCGACCCCTTTCCACGAAGATCCCTCCTCAGCAAGCCAGGAACTCAAGGCAGTGCGTGCAGCAAATTCGCTAGCCGATGAGAGTTCTGGTCCACTCCAAGATGAGGCCAAGGACAGGAGAGAAGCTCGCTGCGAGGTGGTTAACCCACCCCAACTTGTCATGAAACCAGTAAGCCAACTTGAAACATTCCCAGCAAGAAGTTCAGAAAATGCGGCCGAGCTCAAACTCTCAGAGGATGCGGCATGTTCTAAGAAAAGCCTTTGGAGGCCACTAAAAAGGCTGCTCTCCGAATGTCTTTGCTCCAAGTGAGCGAGAAGTGCAGGAAGGCCGGAAGAACTCAGAAGGGCTGAGGAACCTGCCATCTCTTTGGAAAAATTTTGAAATGAACTCGACAAGATGCTCTCCGAATTCGAATGCGATAGACGGGAAAAAATTTCTTCGATGATGCCTGATGTGAGGCTCTCCCGGAGTCTCTGATGAATAGCGGAGTGCAATTCCTCCGAGCTCCATTGACCGCTAGACAAGGCAGCCAGAAGCTCACTACCCAACAAAACCTGCAAAATTTCACGCTCTCGGGAATCCAGAGAAAATCCACTCGAGCCACCGGTCGGTAATGTTTGCTGCAAATGAATGAGGGCCGGAAGAAGTTGATCCGGAGATGCGAAAGACTGAGAAAGGCTTTCCACAAGACGCTGGAAACTGATGTGCATTGGCAGCGTTGCAAAATCAAAGGCGGTGGACTCTGAAAAGCGATCTTGGGGAGTGGTGGCGATTGGTGATCGGGAAATCGGATTCCATTTCCCATGGCGATGATAGCCAATCTCTACAGAATAAGACCCACCCGCTTTCTTAACAGGAATGTACCAATTACGAGTCTCAAACGACACCTCAATCTCTGCTTCAAGAATACCGGCAGCATCCTCAATTCTCAAAAAGCAGGGTCCACCGGGATGCCGGGAGATATCGATATCCCAATAGGTGAAAAGCAAGTTGGGATCCTGCGCCACGAGAAAAACCATTTCCTCACCATAGCTGCGAGGAAGGCTACCCAGATTCCCCAGCAAATCGCTCGGCAAGTTGGGAACATTTGCCGATAATTTTTCGACCTTAATACTGGCAGAAGGAGCGGAGACCGCGGATTTCTTGCGCACCACCCGCTTGGTTTTTGAAGGGGAAATTTCTCCGCTCTTGGTTCGTGTGGAACGTTTCGAAACTTTGTTAGTAAGTGCTGTGGTTTCCGTTTTTTTCGTCATGCTAATGATGGAATTCCGGAGGAGAGATGAATCTTTTAACGAACTATAAATTGGGTTGCAAGCCCCAATATCACACAAAGGCCAAATATGTGCGGATAATCCACCTCGAATAAGCATCCCTTTGTTCGCTTAATCGTCAACATCTGGCCTGAGATCAAAAACGAACACTTTGCGTTAAACTCGCCGCTTGCTGAAGAACGCTTTTCGTTGGTTAATGGTCTGCTCTCGCAATTCATCTTCATGGGATTTTCCAATTTTTTCAATCAGGCTATAACCCAAAAATCGCCAAGTCTCCGAGCTTTTGAGAGTCTGTTAGGTCCGATGGATGATTCCATGCTGAGGTCACTCGCTGCACGTTCCACCGCGGTAACAAGGCTGCATTTTGGCCGGACGATGAGGCTCTTTGCACCGCTCTACCTTTCCAACGAGTGCATCAATTCCTGCGCTTACTGCGGATTTTCGCGAGAGAACGCGATCCAGCGCGTCACTCTGGAGGTCGAGCAAGTCGCTGCTGAAGCCCGCCACCTGACTTCAGAAGGGTTTCGCAACATCCTCCTCGTCGCGGGAGAACATCCGAAATTCGTCTCAGGCCCGTATCTGGAAATGTGTGTAGCTCGGCTTCGTCCATTGGTACCCGCACTCTCCATCGAGGTCGCCCCAATGGAGACTGTGGACTACCTGCCAATCGTTAAGGCTGGCGCTGAAGGGCTCGTTGTTTATCAGGAAACGTACCATCGAGAAACCTATCCGAAAGTCCACCTCGCTGGACCCAAAAAAGATTTTGATTGGCGCCTAGACTGCGCCGAGCGCGGGTACGAAGCGGGGTTCCGCCGCCTAGGTGTGGGTGCTCTTTTTGGATTGGCCGATTGGCGCTACGAAGCTGTTGCCCTAGCCGCACACCTCGAATACCTCCAACGCGTGTGCTGGAAAGCGCAGATCACCGTGAGCATGCCAAGACTGAGACCTTGCGCCGGAGAGTTTGATCCAACACACCCACTCCCCGACCGCGAATTTATCCAACTTCTCTGTGCACTTCGCGTCACATTTCCCTCAATTGGCATTGTCTTGAGCACGCGCGAACCCGCCCCCCTGCGCGACCTCATCGCGCCGCTCGGCGTGACCATGATGAGCGCTGGCAGCCACACCGAACCCGGCGGCTACACTGGCCAAGGCCGTGAAGCACTGCACCTCACAGTGAAAGGAAAAATCGTGCCGAATACAGGAGCGGAATCGGCTACAGAGCAATTCTCCATCTCGGACGAGCGTGATGCCCGCACGGTTGAAGCCGCACTCAATGGCCTTGGGCTCGAGCCCGTATGGAAAGATTGGGACGAAGCAATTCTCCGGACGGTATGAAGCGAAGTTCTGCTGTGATTTTGACTTTTGACTCTTGGCGCATACGTCCCGAGTGGGACCCCAAACCATTCTCATTATGAAAATTCTCCTAAATGGCGAGATGCGCGAATTCGAGGAAACCAAAACCATCACGGACCTTGTTTCCGCACTAGGTCTGGAGCCGAAGCTGGTCCTCATCGAGCACAATGGAATTGCACTCCACCGCGCCGAATGGAGCTCCGGCATCCTCTCGGATGGCGACCGTATCGAGATCCTTCAGGTTGCTGCCGGTGGTTGAGCCACGAGCGCGGCAGCCAGCCTGGATTTATCTTCTATTTCTCTGAGGCTACCGTTGGGCAGAAGAATTCCAAACCCCTCACCGTAAGCCGCCCCATTCACCACGCAGGCATTCGTTCGGCATTCACGAATCTGGGCAGCCCCTTTTTCAAGAGCCGCAGCTCGGTCGCCGTCCAATTCGTATTTCCACCCCACAATAAAGGCCACAGGAAACCACTCCCTCAAACGGGGCAGGATTTTTGGCGCAGGCTCAAGGTGCAAAGTGAGTGCCCCATCGCGCGTGGGAATTTTTTTCATCCCTGCGCCACCTTCGATGGATGCAACCTGAAAATCACAGAGTGCGGCGGCGTGAAAAATCGCATTCGGCGCGGCAGGCAGGCCTTGAAACAAGGCGGACAGCGAGTCGTTTGTCGAAAACGCACGGACATCGATGCCATCTGGCACAAGGAATGTGCTTCCCTCCCCTCGCAGGCATACGACATCCCACCCTGCCTCCTGCAGCGCTAGAGAAAGAAGCGTACCGATTTCACCCGTCGCAAAATTCGTGATCCGACGCACCGAGTCGATCGGTGCCGAAGCCGGGCCGCAGGTGACCACGGCCAGTGGCTTGGACGAATTGAGCAAGGACGAGAGCATCAGCCTGTGAGTAAATTACACCCTCTGTGCTCTCTGTGTCCTCTGTGGTCAAGCCACACTCAATGCCTGAAGTGCCGAGTGCCGGTGAAAACCATGGCGACACCTTTTTCGTTGGCAGCTTGAATGACTTCAGGGTCACGCACAGAACCACCGGGCTGGATGGCAGCAGTTGCTCCAGCTTCGGCAGCAGCGAGAAGACCGTCGGCGAACGGGAAAAATGCATCACTGCAAACAACACTGCCTTTCAGCGATAGCCCGGCCTCTTGCGCCTTCCAAACAGCGATGCGCGAAGAATCCACGCGCGACATCTGGCCAGCCCCAATTCCGAGCGTGCGATCCGGTCCTGCATACACGATGGCGTTTGATTTGACATGTTTGACTACCTTCCAGCCAAATTCCATCGCGTCGATTTCCGCCTTCGTTGGCGGACGGGAGGTCACAACCTTGTGCTCGAGTTCCGGAATTTCGGCGGTGTCAGAATCTTGGACAAGCAAACCACCGAGTACACTGCGGAAATCACGTCCGTTCTGAGACAGAGGCTTGAGCACACGCATCAGGCGAAGGTTTTTCTTTTTTTGCAGAAGCGAGCGGGCTTCGGAGTCGAAGTCAGGAGCGATAATGACCTCGCTGAAAATCTCACAGATCGCTTTGGCTAGAGGGAGAGTGATGGGCTGATTACAGATGATCACTCCGCCAAAAGGGGCCTGCTTGTCGGTGGCAAAAGCTTTTTCCCATGCCTCGCGCAGATCGGGGTCAGTACCGACTCCGCAAGGATTCGTGTGTTTAAGAATGGCAACGGTAGGTTTAGTGAACTCGGAGATCAGGCCAGCAGCGGCACTGATGTCCAAGATATTGTTATACGAAAGCTCTTTCCCGTGCAGCTTCTCGAAATGGGAGCTGAAGTCGCCATAGAGTTCGGCCTGCTGATGCGGATTCTCACCATAACGAAGGCGCATCTCGAGAGGCAATTCCACGTGAAATCGACTGCAAGTCTCCTGCTCACGATTGAGAAAGCAGGAAATCATAGAGTCATAATGCGAGGTGGTCGCAAAAGCTTTGATCGCCATTCGCTCGCGAAGAACGAGCGTCGTCCCACCATGCTCCTCCTTCATGTCGGCAAGTACCGCGGCGTAGTCCGAAGGATCGGTGACAACACAAACAGCATGGTAGTTTTTTGAAGCGCTTCGGATCATTGATGGACCACCGATGTCGATTTGCTCGATGGCCTCGGGCAGGCTCACATCCTCGCGGGCTATCGTGGCTTCAAAGGGATAGAGATTCACCACCACAAGATCGATCGGGCGGATTCCATGAGCCTTGGCCTGCTCCTCGTGTTCGTCGTTGCCGCGAATATAGAGAAGCCCCCCATGAATTTTCGGATGCAGTGTTTTGACACGCCCCTCAAGGATCTCTGGCGATCCAGTAAACTGCGAGACCTCAACCGTCGGAATACCCGCAGCCTGAAGGGCCTTGGATGTGCCGCCAGTGGAGAGGATTTCTATGCCATAAGCATTCAGTTCGCGGGCGAAATCGACAATCCCGGTCTTGTCGGAAACCGAGATCAATGCGCGTTGGATTTTCATTTTTAAAGGAGGAAAAGTTAGCCGCCGCGATTCAGGACTTCAACATCCAATCGGAGCAGGGCGGCAGGTCTGAAAAAGTGTTGCCGAGAATTAGGCCAGCGAGTGGATGGGGACTTCAGGATTCACCTCAGCTTCATAATCCACCCCTTCCAACCCAAAGCCGAAGAGACGCAGGAAATTCGATTGATAACCAGCGAAGTCACCGAGTTCGGAAAAATTTGCAGTATTCACGGCATCCCAGCGCTCGCTAATGAGGTGCTGGACGGCATCCGTCATTTCCCAATCATCGAGACGAATGCGCCCTTCGCAATCGGTAGCAGGCTCGGCATTCGACAGTCGGTCACGGAAAAGGCGATCCATCTGTTCGATGCACTCTTCATGCGTGCCAGCAGCCTTCATGATTTTGTATAGAAGTGAAATGTAAAGCGGCACCACAGGAATCGCCGAACTGGCCTGAGTGACCAGCGCCTTGTTGACCGAAACCCATGCCTTACCGCCCAAAGCGGAAAGCTTGGTGTTGATGGACGCACAGGCCCGCTCCAAATCCTCTTTCGCCCGGCCAATTGTTCCGTTCTTGTAAATCGGCCAAGTGAGCACTGGGCCAATGTAGGAGTAGGCTAAAGTACGCACCCCAGGAGCCAGAACGCCAGCTGCATGCAGGTCATCCATCCACATCTCCCAGTCCTCACCGCCCATCACAGCAGTCGTGTGCGCGATCTCTTCATCGTTGGCAGGCTCGATGGAAATCGAATTTACCTCGCCGTTTCCGGTGTTGAGATTTTTGTTCGTGTAAGATTGGCCTATTGGCTTGAGAGCGGATTTAAAAACCTCTCCGGTTTTCGGGTGGGTGCGCCTCGGCGAGGCAAGGCTGTAAATCACGCAATCGACTTGACCGAGGTCAGCTTTGATAGCCGCAATCACGTCATGTTTTAAGGGATCGGAAAAGGCATCACCATTGAAGGATCGAGCATAGAGACCGGCGGCAGCGGCCTCGCTCTCGAAGGCGGCGGAATTATACCAACCAGCCGTTGCCGTGCGCCCAGCCTCAGCTCCGCGCTCAAAAAACACACCCATCGTGGCGGCATCCGCTCCAAAAGCCGCAGCAATCCTTGAAGCAAGCCCATAGCCAGTCGAACTCCCGATCACGAGAACCTTCTTAGGACCATTTGGAAAAGGCCCCCGTTTTTTAACAACAGCGATCTGGTCGGCAACGTGCTTAGCACATCCTGTAGGATGGGCAGTAGTGCAGATAAATCCACGAATCTTAGGTGAGACAGTCATATCGGAAGGTAGATTGAATGCTGATGAGGCTTCACTCAACGTTTTTATTGGCGATATGTATTCGGCTTTTTTTACGAAGAGGCTGAAAAAAGGTGGGATTGATTCCGGCTTTCAGCCTCCACCCCTGCGGGGCTTCGCTTCGCTCAGTCGTTGCCGCTGCGCGGCGGTCGAACTGCGTCCTCATCCCACCCTCTACAATGAGAATCCGCTTCGCGGATTACTGGCGGAGGAGGTGGGATTCGAACCCACGGAGCCTTTCGGCTCTCCGGTTTTCAAGACCGGCGCAATCGACCACTCTGCCACCCCTCCAAAATAATAACACTCGATGGCTAAACACTTCAGTTTAACAACCAAGCAGTCTGACTGCTGCCAATTTATTACCAGCCATGCGGATTTCCAACTGCTTGCACCGAGTCAGACGATACCAAGACTATACAGGTCGCGAAAACGTGTTCGCAAGTTTTTCGTTCTTACTTTTAGCGAATTTTAAAATCCAAACTTACTGAAAGCAGTCCTTAAATTTCCTCGAGGCTTCAGAGAAGATTCCGCCTGGCGGAATTTTTAAGGTTTAAAAGGCAGCGAAGAATGGTGGAGGGTGATTTTCAGCTTGCCGTAGGCCTCATCGAGGACGGCATTCGCTGTCTTGGTGGCCTTCTCAATGCCAGCGGTCTAGTGTAGTGTCTCGCAAATAACTTTACGATTTATTTGCCTTCTTTTTTCTTCCGGGCTGGGTGCATCCGGGTTCGATTTCCTCCAGCTTCGCCCTCGCCCGATCAATCTTTTTCATGATGTCCTCGACCTTTGCGGTCCAAATAAAAGGCTTCGGCTTGAGATTCCAGTTCTCCAGAAAATCTGCAATCGCCTTCTGCAGGTCAGGCACACTCACGAAACTGCCTCGCCGAATGGCTTTCTGAGTAAGTTCTCCAAACCACCGCTCCACCAAGTTGAGCCAACTCGAACTCGTCGGGATAAAGTGACAGACGAAGCGGGGATGCTTTTTCAACCAAGCCTGCACATGGGGTTCTTTGTGCGTGCCGTAGTTGTCCATCACCAAGTGAAGGTCGAGATTTTTTGGAAATTCCCCATCCAGCCGGCGTAAAAACTTTAGCCACTCCTGATGCCGATGCCGAGGATAACACTGGCCGACCACCTGGCCGGATAAAACATTGAGTGCCGCAAAAAGCGTTGTCGTGCCATTGCGCTTGTAATCGTGGGTCATCGTGCCGCACCGCCCTTTCTTGAGCGGCAATCCAGGCTGTGTGCGGTCCAAAGCCTGGATTTGGCTCTTCTCATCCAAACACAGCACCAATGCCTTCTGAGGCGGATTCAAATAGAGGCCCACCACATCCGTCATTTTTTCCAAGAATTTTGTGTCTCGTGAAAGTTTGAATGTTTGGCTCAGATGGGGCTTAAGGTTGTGCATTTGCCACAACCGATTCACGGTATCTTTGCTGATATTCTTCTCCCTCGCCATTGAGCGACAGCTCCAATGCGTCTCCCCCTTTGGTTTCGTCTGCAGGGTCGCGTTGATGATCGCATCCCGACAGGCTTGGTCGTAATGCGCTTTGCGTCCACGGCCAGGTGCAATTTCCCAAACCTGTCCGATTCCCAAGTCACGCGCCCGCTTGCGCCAAAGGTTCACCGTGGGACGACTAACATTGAGACGGTTTGCAATGGCCTGGTTCTTCTGCCCATCAATAGCACCCAAGAGAATACGGCAACGCAGCGCAACCTGCTGGGGAGTGCCATGAGCGGATTCCCACTGTTCGAGCTGCGCTTGATCCTCAGAAGTCACCGCGACAGGGAAACGAATTTTTGACATGAAAAAAATCATGGCAGGAACTCAAATTATTGTAAACTTATTTATGAGACACTACACTATGGATTAACCACTATTGCCATAATTTCATACGCATTGATGGCGAATTTATAGGCACGAACTATCGTATAACTCTCCCCTATCAGCCTGTTTTTGATATACAGGCAAATCAAAAGCTCCATTATTTAGAAAAAGATGGTTTTAGTGTAAATGTAATCAAGGATTATGTTGATGATAATGCAATGGAGGGTGTGAATATTTTAGGGTTTGATACTGAAGATGCTCTGCAAAACTCCTTTGTGATAGAAAATTTAAGGACAGGTGCTTACATAAGCGTTAAAGGTGACCGTCCAGCGGTGTGCAATTACATACCCTGCGGAAAGCGTTTTATAAGTGTTGAGCCACAGATAGAGATGAATATAAAAAAAGGTGAAACCTTTAAATGGTCAAATTATTACGAAGTGGGTGTAAGGTAGTGATTTTGCCATCGAGATACAGGGGTTCTATGAGCCTGATTTCTCGACGTTTCCGGTGGGTAACAGAGCAACACTGCATTTAAATCCACTGAATTTTAACCGCTAATAGACACTAAGATGCACTAATCCAGGAGATTAAGTCGGCTTCACTTACCTCCTAATGAATTGTATCCGTGCAATCTGTATAATCTGTCGTTGGTTTGAACTTCGGAATTCAGGATTATACCAATAGCTTAAACGAACGGGGCTATTTTTAACGCAAAGCCGCCGAGACGCAAAGTATTACAAATAAATGATCTCCTTGCGCTTCTTCGCGTCCCTGCGCCTTTGCGTGTGCGACCATGAAACTAACAACTATAACAGTGAGAGTCTGTTCGACCGAATTAAACGATTCGCGGTCGAAGGGTCCGGTCACGGATGCAGGCCGCGAGGCCTCGCCGGAAAGCACGACCATGGGCCCGAAGCGGCCAGCCGCAACGAAGGTGAACCCCATCGAATGAGCTCCGAAACGCTAAAAACCGGTGAGCCGAGCCGGTGTGCGGGAAAACCGCTCGCACGGTTTGACGAGGGAGAGGGCAGCGTTGGCGGGTTACCGCTTCACTGCTCTCTCTACTCTACTAAAGCCTAAAATCGGGACGTGTCGGGTATATGTCGGCCTCGACCCGCAGGCGTAGTTCCGCCCGCCCGTCGACCTTTGGGCCGGCGGGGGTTATTCCCCCCCGCCCAGCCCGAGCTTCGTCTTCACGCTCGCCGCCACCGGCACCACGGGAAGAAAGAGCTGAAACTGGAAAGCTGAAAGCTGAAGGAATTCAAAATCCAGAATTCCCAGTTCAAAATCCATAAATAGCGTAAATAATACGCTATTTATGTTGATCCGTGCCGCCCATGCGGAAACGCGTCTAACGGATGAAGAGGTCATTCCAAAAAAGCAAGGCCGGGCTTTTCGCGTTTGCGGAAGCCCAGGGGGGCTTTTTTACCGCAAAGCAGGAGGGCAGGCAGGGTGGGAATCGTAACAAATGGTAGGGATGGCGCGCCGTCGCCGTCCGAA
>VFJO01000203.1 GCA_009886045.1 Verrucomicrobiota bacterium | reverse complement strand
GGTCGGCGCGCCGCCGCACTGGCAGCCGATTCCGCTACGCTCCATCGGTTGCCAGTGCGGCGGTCCAATGCCTCGTGCGGACTTTTACAGACAAATCTTTACACTCCCGAATTGTAGCTTTCGTCTTCTTTCCTTTACAAGTCTCTTAGTTGGACAAGTAATAAAATAGGAAATCAACAGGTATGAAATAAAAGACTAGAGATCCTGCTTCGGATTTTTATTTACATAGTCTTTTATTTCTTCCGAGATGACCGATGGAGCATCACCAGTCCTAACAGTAATTCCTAATCGCTTGTCCACCACATCGGATTTTGGAGGGATAGGGGGAGGACTTGGAAACTTTTCTACAAGTTCCACTGATTTACAGAGAAATGAATAATGAACAATTTCTTTTCCTCTCAATATCTGAACATAGGCAGCTTCTTTTGGGAACTGCCGCCCTGTGTTCTCCAGATTAAGCCAACTTGATACGGTAATCTTATCTTGTCGTTCAAGAACCTGATCCCCCATACGATCAGTCTCTTCCTTGATGAATGACTTAAGAAATGGCACATCTCCTCCATCCAAGGTAGCTAAGCACTTCACCTCACCGGATAAACCATCTGGGCTTTTGAAAGAAGTCGATACCTTCAAAAATATTTCATTGGAGTGATTCTGCATGCTGATTTGTTTGTCGCCATTTCCTATAAGATAAGCGCCCAACAACCTATTTGATGGCGAGAATAGATACTCCAACGTATATCCAATTCCGATGGCGTACGGGCTAAACGTATCATATGATTCAGATATATTCGAAATCTCAACCTGTGCGGCACTGTCTTCTTTCGGAGTTTTTCCCCATCTTGTCATTCTAAGAGCGTAAATACCATCGGAATAGACAGTCGTTGAGAAAATAGAAACCTCTTTGGGGTCATTTAATGCACTGCTCGTCATATCATTAAATGTTACCCAAAATATCCTCTTCTCGTTGTCTGAAAAGTAGCAAACGACATTATCGCAAGACTGAGTGATCTGCACATTGTCTTTTCCTGCAAGAGTGGAACACGAATATGAACCTACTACTTTGACAACTTTCCCTTGAGGAACAAAAGATGGAATTTTTTCGCGCAGCGTGTCAAAGGGGTCGGGCATTAATTATTGATATTTGATCGTCTGAGAGGCTTCGGCGCAGTGGACGCTGTGGCTTTCCTCTTTCGCGCTGCGCGGGAACGGCGTGATGTATCCTCCTTCGCGCTGCGCGGCTACGGCATGGTGTGGTGACTGGCTTGGTTTTCCCTAAAATTCGAGTTCAAGAAAGGCCGTGGGTGTAAGTTTTTGCAGTTCTTCCGTGACCTTCTGAAACGACTTTTTGATGCGCGGCCAGGAGGTTGTCTTGAGAACAAGAATGGCAGTTTTCCGATGCTCTTGAGTTTTGCTGTTAGCGAAGATTTTGATCTGTCGTTATCAAAACACCATATCCCTCGCGGTCGGCGGATTCGATGAGACTTCCGTTTGTGAGTTGGAACCAGCCATTTTCTATGGCGGTATCCACAGAAGAGGGATGCAAAAAACGCCGTAGCGTCAGAACGGTCAGAAGCTGGAGGGATGACCTCCGTGTCGTCCGACTCTCCTCGCGCGCCAGCGCGGCCCTGTCAATCAAAGCGCCCAACTTGAAACCCCAGCCCGCCGCCCCCGAAACGGCGCTCCGCGCCTGAATCTTGGGCCGACACGGAGGTCAGCCCTCCAATTGGAGTTGGCAGGCGGTAGGCGCTCGAATCTCATACAAGGGAGGGAATTATTTTTAGCCCACCGCGCGGCAGGAGCCCCTCGATTGGAAAATTTGAATTTTAAATCTCCTTCGACCATCCCGAGCGTTCCGAAAAATCAAGACAGTTGCTGCCCTCCCTAAGCCCGCACATAAGAAATGAACGACTCCTGTTTGCTATGCGGCAATCTGTCCATACTGCCGTGCAAAGAATTTCTCCAAGGCCTTGCGCTCAAGGCTGGGCATTTCTTTTGCGCCTGCCATTAAACCTTCCACACTCGGGTCGCAATCCAATGATTCCCAATGAAGCGAGTGGTCAAAAACTTCCATATCCTGACGCTCTTTCTCTGTTGCCAAGAGAAGCGTTGGAACATGCTCCAATGGCATAACCACGGTAATTCCTGGGTCCAGTTTCACCTTGATCTGGGAGGGTGTTATCTCGGCATCAAGAATTTTTGGCGGCGGATTCATAAGTTTGTTGGATGAGATTTTTCTCTCACGGAGGCACAAAGACACGGAGATTAGGTAAAAAGTTGGCCGTTGATGGTTCGGGTGATTCCGTCGCGCATGAGCGCTTCGCCGAAATTCAAAAGATAGCCGAGTTTGAGGCCAGTGAGGCGGAGGTAGGTCAAAAGTTGCTTCTTGTGGGCTGGCGTCACGCGCTCGATTGACTTCAGTTCCACGATGACCAGTTCTCCGACGATGAGATCGGCGCGGAAGCCTTCGCTGAAAGTCTCTCCTTGGTATTCGATTGGCACGGCGACTTGCCTCTGGACTGCCAAGCCTCGACGCTCGAGGGCGCGGGCCAAGGTCACTTCATAGACAGTCTCGAGCAAACCGGGACCAAGATTCCTATGCAAATCCACGGCCGAATCCACGATGATGCTCCCGATCTCATTCTCGCTCATCTCCGTGCCTTTGTGCCTCCGTGAGAAATATTTTCGAACTTTAACTTTTATGCGACTTGCTCCACTTCGAGTGGTAGCCTACGAAGCTTCAATTTATTTAGGCTGATGTGCTTGGAGGCTTGATCAATGTCAATGTTAACGGAGTGGCCTTGATCGTCGATATCCAAAACAATTCCTTCTTCAATTTCTCGGGTATCAGCACCAGAGCGATCCGCCAGTTCAATGTGGAGACTGTCTGTTTCTGGAAAATATTCAATTTTCATGGTTTATATCCCCTATCTGGAAAGGCGTTGTGAATGGTCATCTCGTCGGTAAGTGTCACTACCCGAAGGTAGCGACCGGAAAGCGCTTCAACTGGTGCCCAGAACCTTAATCGCTGTCAGTGGTTTACAGCATTGCAATGAGCCCAAGATGAGAAAATGCGAATTTAGAAATGAGATTTGTCAGATTTTTTAAAGATATTTTGCTCTCGGATAAATGTAAAATAATCATCGTTATTTAAAGGTATATTACCTTCAAATAGGTTTTCAAATTTTTGCAATTGCTCATCGATAGTCGGCACCAGAATTCTGCGATTTGTGGCAATCTCAATGAAAATCGGTCTTCCATCGCGCACACGATAATTCGGGTCAATCTCGGCAATTCTTGACCGGAGATTATCCGATATACCAGTCCCATCTGATTTAAAGTGATCAGCTCCTATAGGAATTGTTTGATGTGTGCGATTAAAATTTAACACTAAAGACCAACCTAAAGAAGGTTGCTCACCTTCAGCATAAAAACCTGAGACGCAACTTAAAAGGCGATAAACTGAATTTTCAAAAAGAGCATAAACTAAAGTCTTTTCATCTTTGACGAAGTAGAGCGCCCAGCGTGGCCCCAAATGTCTTTTTATCCAGTCAATCATTTTTCAAAAGTAAACAAATTTTTTGGAGTGAGGCCCATAAGAAATGAACGACTCCTGTTTGCTATGCGGCAGTCTGCCCATATTGTCGTGCAAAGAATTTCTCCAAGGCTTTTCGCGCAAGGCTGGGCATCTCTTTGGCACCCGCCATCAAACCTTCCACACTCAGGTCGCAATCTAATGATTCCCAATGAAGCGAGTGGTCAAAAACCTCCATATCCTGTCGCTCTTTCTCTGTTGCCAATAGAAGCGTTGGCACATGCTCCAAAGGCATAAGCACAGTGATTCCTGAGTCCAGCTTCACTTTGAGCTGGGAGGTTGTTATCTCGGCATCAAGAATTTTTTGCGGCGGATTCATATGTTTTTTGGATGAGATTTCGATTTTCCGTAACCAAACGCACAATGGCATTCAATTCGTGGGATGCAAATCCAGAGTTCCATGCAACTTCGATATCCGGCTCGATCCACACCTTGCATTCAAATCGTTCGCGTCGGATATGCACATGGCGTCGCTCTGCCAAATCAAAACTGAAGAAGCTGATGCGATACGGGCAATTTGGAATAGGAATCCGTGGCATGTCGTTTTATTCCGTAAAACCCTACTTCGCTTCGGCAATCAACTGCCTTAACACAAACGGCAGGATGCCGCCGTGGCGGTAGTAGTCGACTTCGATGGGGGTATCGATGCGGAGTTTGACTTGGTGGGATTCTTTGGTGCCGTCTTTGCGGGTGATGGTGAGGGTGACATCTTGGCGGGGTTGGATGCTGTCGCTGAGGCCGGTGATGTCGTAGGTTTCGGTGCCGTCGAGGTTGAGGGATTGCGCGCTGATGCCTTCGGGGAATTGGAGCGGGAGGACGCCCATGCCGACGAGGTTGGAGCGGTGGATGCGTTCGAAGCTCTGGGCGACGACGGCTTTGACTCCGAGGAGGCGGGTGCCTTTGGCTGCCCAGTCGCGACTGGAGCCGGTGCCGTATTCTTGTCCAGCGAAGACGATGAGCGGGGTGCCGGCGGCTTGGTATGCCATGCAGGCGTCGTAGATGCTCATTTGCTCGCCGGTGGGCTGGTGGATCGTGAGGCCGCCTTCCACACGGGTGCCATCGGCTTTGGCGGGGATCATGAGGTTTTTGATGCGGACGTTGGCAAATGTGCCACGGGTCATGACGCGGTCATTACCACGGCGGCTGCCATAGCTGTTGAAATCCACCGCTTCGATGCCGTTTTCGACAAGATATTTTCCTGCGGGCGAGCTGGCTTTGATCGCTCCGGCAGGGGAGATGTGGTCGGTGGTGACTGAGTCGCCGAAGATACCCATGGGGCGAGCGCCTGTGATGTCTGAGATCGTTCCGGCGGACATGCCAAAGTTCTTGAAGAACGGCGGCTCTTGGATGTAGGTGCTCTTGGCGTCCCAATCGTAGATCTGGCCGACGCTGGATGGCACTTCGTTCCACTTGGGATTCTGGTCTGCGAAGCCGGTGTAGAGTTTTTGGAAAATCTCGGGCTTGAGGGCGGCCTGCATTTCGTTGCGGATTTCCTCGAGACTTGGCCAGATGTCTTTCAGGAAAACATCAACGCCGGCGCTGTCTTTGGCGATCGGTTCGGTGGTGAGGTCGATGTCCACGCGGCCGGCGAGCGCGTAAGCGACGACGAGCGGTGGCGACATAAGGAAGTTGGCGCGGATGTTCTGGTGAATGCGGGCCTCGAAGTTGCGATTGCCCGAGAGGACGGCGGCGGTGACGAGGTCGTTCTCGACAATGGCGGATTCGATCTCGGGAGCGAGCGGGCCAGAGTTGCCGATGCAGGTCGTGCAGCCGTAGCCGACGATCTGGAAGCCGAGTTGGTCGAGGTAGGGCTGGAGGCCGGTGGTCTCGAGGTAATCCTTCACCACGCGGGAACCGGGGGCGAGCGAGGTCTTGACGGTCGGATCGACGCGGAGGCCGCGGCTGGCGGCTTTTTTCGCGAGGAGGCCAGCGCCGATCATCACGCTTGGGTTGCTGGTATTTGTGCAGCTTGTGATGGCAGCAATGAGAACCGAGCCGTTGCGGAGGTGGAGGTCGCCTTTCGCGTGGGCGGCGGTGATGGCGTCGGGAGTTGGACGGTCATTGATCATTTCAGCCTCGTCGGCGCTTTGCGAGCCGTTGCGTTTGATTGAAGCCGTCTTGGAGAGGTCATTCGCGGCCTTGCCGTAGCCGCCTTCGGCCACGGATTTCGTGAGCAGGCTGGCGAAGGTATTTTTGAGATCGGGGACATTGATGCGGTCCTGCGGGCGCTTGGGACCTGCCACGCTGGGCTGGACGGTCGAGAGGTCGAGGTCGATATCGACGCTGTATTCGATGTCGCCTTTTTTCGGCATGCCAAAGAGGTTTTGGGCCTTGAAGTAATTCTCGAAAGCGCGGCATTGCTCTGGTGTGCGGCCGGTGGCGGCAAGATAGTTGACGGATTCGGCATCGACAGGGAAGAAGCCCATCGTGGCGCCGTATTCGGGGGCCATGTTTGCGATGGTTGCCCGGTCGGTGAGCGGGAGTGTGACGGCGCCCTCGCCGTAAAACTCGACAAATTTTCCAACCACCTTCGCGGCGCGGAGGAGCTGGGTGACATGAAGGGCGAGATCGGTCGCTGTGACGCCCTCGCGGAGTTTGTTGGTGAGGTTTACGCCCACGACTTCGGGGGTCAGGAAATACACGGGCTGGCCGAGCATTCCGGCCTCGGCTTCGATTCCACCTACACCCCAACCGACGACGCCGAGGCCGTTGATCATGGTCGTGTGCGAATCCGTGCCGACGAGGGTGTCGGGGTAATAGAGGTCGCCGGCGCTGAGCACGCCTTTTGCGAGATACTCGAGATTCACTTGGTGAACGATACCGATGCCGGGAGGCACGACACCGAATGTCTGGAATGCTTGCTGGCCCCATTTAAGGAACTGGTAGCGCTCGCGGTTGCGCTTGAATTCCATGTCAAGATTGAGCTGGAGGGCTTGCGCCGAGCCGTAGAAATCAACTTGAACCGAGTGATCCACGACGAGATCGACGGGCACGAGAGGCTCGATGATGGCAGGATTCCCGCCGAGGCCTTTCACCGTAGTGCGCATGGCCGCGAGGTCCACCAGGAGCGGCACGCCGGTGAAGTCTTGAAGCACGATGCGAGCGACGACAAACGGAATTTCCTCCTGCGCGGGCGCCTTCGCATTCCAGTTCGCGAGCGTCTCGACATCACGCGCTTGGACTTTTTTTCCATCACAGTTGCGGAGGACGGATTCGAGCACAATACGGATGCTGACTGGGAGTTTGGAGATTGGACCCACTCCTGCTTCTTCGAGTGCTGGAAGCGAATGGAGGTAAGCTGGGGCGTTAGTGCCGGAGTCGAAGGGGCGGAGCGTGTTGAATGACGTGATCATAAGGAATGCTTGTTTAAATCAGAGTTCGAGGCCACTCGGCAATAGCGATTGCTCATGTGGCGCTTGAAGAGTCAACCGCTTTGCAGCAGGGCAAACTGTGCGCAAGACTAGGCTTTTTTGAGCGCCTCGGTCTCCAGAACCTCGCGGCGCACGCTCTTACCACGCAATTTTGAGGCCCAGAGAACGACCGGCGCTGCGATATAGATCGACGAATAGGTGCCGACCACGATGCCGAAGAACATCGACACCGCGAACGCAAACAGCGCCTCGCCGCCATAATAGGCCATGACGCCGAGCGCCATCAGGCCGGTGACGCCGGTGATGATGGTGCGGG
>VFJO01000005.1 GCA_009886045.1 Verrucomicrobiota bacterium | reverse complement strand
CTGCAGTCTCCGATTGAGCGCTCGCAGCGACCGCACAGGTTCTCTTCACAATATTCACATGTTGTATACGCGCTGACTAGGTGCCCAAATGAATCCATAACAGCTAGGTCAATGCGTTCATGAGTATCGTGGGCAGTAATTAAGCCTTTGATTTCTCCTGGCTCAAGGATGTAATCAAGAGTGCATGGATTTCCATCGATACTCCATTGCTCGAGTACGTGAACTGGGATCGAGACTCGACGTGCAGTCCGGCCCACATCGAGCTCGGAGATATTCAAGCTGCTCAGGACTCGCTGATGAAGTCGAGAAGCCAAAAGCGGATCTGGGAATGGGAGCAACATCGGCTGAACAGGCCGGGCACCATCTGCCCATAAATCAAGTGCGAGCATCGCTGCTGACAAACTCGACTCTCGCCGAGAGTCCTCCAGTACCGGAACAAGCACACGCTCCAGAAATTCACCGCGGGCCATCTTTGGCCCTACTAGCCGTGCTGGATCTGCAACTTCGGTTACATCTAGGGGCTGTCCGTCACCGATTAGTTCTCCAAGAAGAATCCCCTCGAACTCCCCAGCTTCCCCACCTTCTCCGCTTATTCCAAAATAAGTTGGTTCTGTATCGGTGGAGTCGTTCAAACTGACAGCAAGAACTACCGATCCGCCTACCTTCATAAGTGCAGTGCTGGCGCCGGAAACTTCTGCAACCTCCAGGACAATTGGCTCAGGTTTCCACGAATTAGTTGCCCAATCTGCGGGCCCTTCATGCCATACATCATCCTGGTCCACAACCCCTTCGCTCCCTGCCACCCTCTCGCGGAGACCACTCCCAGTAAGCCAGACTTGATGGAGTTCACAAAACTGCTCAATCAGAACCTCTCCAGTAGCCACAGAAGTACCGGTTGCCAACGAGTCAATCAATTGTTTGATACCAGATTTTGGCGACTTGCCTGCTCGGATGCCCTCACGTTGCGCAGAGGATGCGACCACAATGCCTTCGATCCCGAGAACCTTGACAAGTTGCTCAACAAGATTCTCGTCCACCGCCGAAGAGTCAACTCGCGGAGCATTTGTCGAACCGGCAACATGCCTCCCAACTACATCCTGAATTTCCCAGCGAAATTCCAAGCGCTGTTCGTCAAGCAGTGGGAGAGCCGATCGAGGGAGTGCTAGTGAAAGAGATCGGTCTAGAGAACGAACTGTGGCGTCGCCGAACGCATCAAACCGCTGCGCCATTCCTACCTTTAATGTCCTGAGAGCATTGCTCTTACCATCAAACGCCTCCCAAAGGACAATCTCTCCATTGATGATCACGGCAACTTCGCGCCGCT
>VFJO01000335.1 GCA_009886045.1 Verrucomicrobiota bacterium | reverse complement strand
GTGCCGTCGAAGTTCGGCCCCCAGAAGGCGGGAAACCTCGAGGGTTTGTGCGGCTTCGGGCCGATCGGTGTAGGATTGGTGGCGTTGGTGACGATATAGCCCTTGGCCTCATCGGTTAGACCGAGGAGCGCGGCTTGGATGGAATCCTGCCGCCAGCCGCCGGTGGCCTTGAACAAGCGCCGGTTCCAAGTTTCGAGGGCGGTTTCGAGGTCAGGCTTGCCAAGGCCGTAAGTGCGGTAAGGAAAGACGGCGTAGAGTTCAGGGTTCTCCGAGTTTTTTTTCAGAGAGAAGGTGCGGGCGGGCAGAATCCATTTCTTTCCGTTCTCCTCAGCCATGGGAGTCTCGGGCAACTCCGCGAGGAAGCAGGTCCATTTCGCGCGCTGCTCTGGCGTGCTGAGCGACTCGGGCAATTCGAGCAAGCGGGTGAGCACCGTCCGCAAGCCGACAATCACCGGCAGCGGATCCTCGGCAGTGTGCCAAGTTTCCAAGCTCATCGCTGGAGCAAAGCGGGGCTTGCCGGGCTCGGGCTTCGGGTAGTGTTGCTCGTAAAAGGTCACCACTCCATCCGCGATCGGGACCAGCGTGTTCTTGGCGAACTCCTCGCTCGGTGCCTGCTCGTAGCGATCGAGCATCATTTGCGAAAGCTCGATTCCGCTGTCCCAATACAAGCGGATAAATCCATTTGTTGGATAAAACTCCGGATTGTTATTTCCGAAGTCGCCCTGCTTGTTCAGGCCCCACGGATACATGGTTTCGGAACAAAAAATCCCGTCGTGATTGAAGTAGGTTTTCGTCCGCTCCTTCAGCAACGGCACGGCATCGCGATACATTTTCCAGAGCGGCTCCATCTGGTCGTAATCCCCGGAGTAGAGCATCGCCCAATACGGCTCGCGCGTGTTCTGGAACCAGTAGCAGCCACCCCAGCGCCGCCAGTCGGGGCCGAACTCCTGCAGAACACCTTTTTTGTCCATAAAGCCATCCACCGTGAAGAGTGAGCCGTTGAACTTGATCGGGTAGGCTCCACGCGCGGCGCCAGCTTGAATCCAGCGCTGCAGCGCATAGGCGCGGCCCACGGCCTTGGCATCCTCCGTGCCCTCTGGAAAAATCCAGCTACGGGTCCAGAAATCATTCCACCATTGTTCATGGGCGGGGCGCGCTTCGGCGGACGACACCTTGTCGTTGGTGGCACGGAGGGTCTTGAGTTGCGAGACCCACGCGGCGGGCTCGGGTGTTTGCGCGGTGAGCGCGTGGATGCGGACGCCGAGGGATTTTACGGGCGCGGCGGTGGCCAATGTTTTGTCATCCTTCGCGACCAACCCCTCCCCCGCGATAAGTCCACCAAAGGTGATGTTCAGGAGCGGATCGTGGAATTTTTCCACCGCGTGGCCCAGATGCTGATTTTTCAGCGTCTCGGGAAAAATGCTCGTGGTGTTGCGATGATACCACCGGATCGCGTTGTCCTCCTGCGGCAGGATCGTGTCTTCGCGCCATGTCTCGAGAATGACCTGCGCGGTGAACGTCTCGGCACCCTTGATATCCACATTGACCACCGGGCGGTTCGCATCGATCCAGAAATCCACAGTGGTTTTGTCATCCCCCGCCCCCGACTCCACCACGATGCAGCCCCGCGCCAGGTCGAGTTCCTGCCGGAACGGCCGACCGTCGCGCACGAGCGGCTTGTCGAGGCGGATGCGCACGCGCCCGAGCTTGAGGAGTTCCTGGTCGCCATCCCACGAATCGCTCTTGGAGAGGTAGAAAACCAAGTCGCCGCTCGGCTCCACCCAGAAATTCGCGGCGAGGTCACCGTTGCCGATCGGCATCGAGCCGTGCATGTCCTGGCTGGGCGAGTCCCACACGACATTGTGGGCTGCGAGTTGCTCGAGCGCGGGAGTGGCATTCGCTCGCACTGGAGTGGCTGCCGAGAGGAGGGCGAGGATCGCGGCGGGAATAAGCGATTTGCTGGTGGATGCATTCATGATGAGTGATGTCTCGTTGAGTTGAGGGGCGGCTGCGATTTATTCAGGACACGAAGTAGCGGAATAGTGAGACATTCTGATCATTTGCATCTGCCGTCTATCGCGCGTTCGAGCGATGTGACGGCAGATATTTTCATGATTATTCGATGAGGTAAGTCTGCCCTGCGGTCGTCTCGAATTCGATGAGATCGTTTCCTTCGCTTGTGGCCTTCACGGGCTTGCCTTTGCCATCCTTGATGGTGGCCGCGCCGATGCCGGGGCTGGCGAGGCGGCATTTTCCGCCACTCTTGGAGTGGATGGAAATCGCCGTGATTTTCCCCTCGCTCCAATTGGCGGAGACAACAAAGTTTCCTCGGGCTACGAGTCCCTGAAAGGAGCCGGTATTCCACGCCTTAGGCAAGGCGGGGAGGATTTGGATCGCCTCCTCGTGGCTCTGCAAGAGCATCTCGGCGACGCCAGCCATTGTGCCGAGGTTGCCGTCGATCTGGAATGGTGGGTGCAGAGTCCAGAGATTCGGCACCGTGCGTTCGCGGAGGAATCGTTGATAGACCTCATGGGCTTTCTCCCCCTCGCCCAAGCGGGCGCGGCTGTTCATCCGGTGCGCCAAGGCCCAACCCGTTGTGTTGTCACCGCGCAGATCGAGCGTCTTGCTTGCAGCCCGCATCCACTCGGGCCGGGTGGGATTGATGAGTGTGCCGGGATAGAGCGGGCAGATGTGGGAGATGTGCCGGTGCTTGGGATCGCCGATATCGCTGTAGTGCGTCTCTTCGCGGTATTCTTTGATTTGCCCATCCGCGCCGACTTGAATCGGATCCAGGCGGCCCATTTGCTCGCGGATCGTGTCGAGGAAGGGATCGGTTTTGCCCAGCTTTTCCGCCATAGCGAGTGTGTCGGAGAAGGTTTCCCACACGAAGCCTTGGTCGAATGTGCAGCCTGCCGTGGTGAAGTAATTCCCTTTGGCCGGGCGGCCCGTGAGCCGTTCGATCTGCTCGGCAGTGGCTTTTTGTTCGGGAGAAGCGGAGGGCTCAACCAAAAGAAATTCACCGTGGGGCACCAGCGCCTTGGAGTAAAATTTGCTCAAGGATAGCATCGCCGGATAGGCGACTTCTTCGAGGAATTTCTGGTCCTGTGTGAACAGGTAATAATCGACCAATAGCTTGGCGGTGAAGCCGCCCGTGCCCGGCCCGGAATGCCCGCCCGAGGCACCAGGAATGGAGTAGGCATTTGCTCCGGTTCCGATGATCCAGCCGTTGTCGCCGCCTTCGGACAGCATCTCCTTATTGTGTTTGCGCACATAATCGGCGGCGTGCTTTTGCGCCACAGGGAGGTAGGCTTTGAAGTAGGCAATGTAGGCTTCGAAGCACTCGCCCAAGTTGGCGCTCATCGCCCCCCAGTAATTCATCTGCACATTGATATTGTGCCAGAAGCCACCCGACCACGGCGTGTTGTGGTAGGCGCTCCAGGCCCCTTGCAAGTTGGCGGGCAGGCTCTTTTCACGCGAACTGGCAATAAGCAGGTAGCGGCCATACTGGAACATTAACTCCTCCAGCCAAGTGTTCGACTCGCCCTTTTTGTATTTCTCGAGAAGAAGGTGGGTAGGATCGGACGAGGGGGTGGAGTTGAGATTCACCGACACGCGGCCGAAGAGGTTCTGATAATCCTTGAGGTGCCTTTCCTTCAAAGCGGCGAAGCCCAAGGACTCCGCCGCATTGATTCGAGAAGTCACCTCGTCATGCGGGAATTGGTTGGGATCGAGTTTTTTTTCGGCGGGATTTTGGAACATTTCCGCATTGAGCCGGTAGTTCGTTCCCGTAGCGATCAGCAGAGTGACGGCATCGGCCTTCTCGACCTTGATGGTCGCATTTCCAGCATCGGCGGACACGGAGCCGCCTTCGTTGAGCACTTTGATCTGCCCTTCGTAGTTGCAGTTGAAAAACGGAATCGTTCCTTTGAGGGTCAGCAGATCCCCCTCCGCCGTGACCGTGCCGGTGCGATCTTTTGCATCGAGGTAGGGAATCTCGGCGCGCACGGTGAACGAGAGCGCGCCCTTTTGATCGGCGGTGAGCCGCACAGCGACCACATTGTCCGGGTAGGAGGCAAAATACTCGCGTTTGTAAGTGACCCCATCCTGCTTGTAGGAAACGAGCGCGATGGCCTCGTTGAGGTTGAGCGAACGGCGGTAGTCTTGGGCTGCTTTGTGGTTAAAATCGAGATACACCTCCGCAAAGTTCGTCAACCCGCCACCCCCGTAGATTCCTTTATTGTGAAGCGTCTTCTCGGTGATCTGGATGCGCTCGGAGTCCGTGCGACCAAAGATGGAGGCGCCGACATAACCATTCCCAATCGGGTAAGACCACTGTTCCCAATCCTTGTCGTAGGATTTCCGCCTTTCATCGCCTTTCGTGCTCTCCCAGTTGCTCCCTTTGTTCGGCGCGGGCTGCGGCTCCCAGATTTCATAGACTCGCGGCGAGGCCATCGCGAATGCGGGGAGCAGGATGAAGAGGAAGAGGGAGAATTTAACCACGGAGGACACGGAGGACACGGAGGACACGGAGCGGAAGAAGAGGATTTGCATGATGTTTTTAGACAGGATGACAGGATTTGAAGGATTCACAGGAAGGTTTTAGGGAGTGTTGGAGATTTTACCGACGGCGGCAGTTATTCGAAAATTTCGAATAACTGAATTTCCCTCCGTGCCCTTTGACTCGCTCGCTCCCGCTCGTCTCGCCCCTTCGGGGCCAACCTTCGGTTGCTCTACCTCCCGCCTGCCACGGCGCTCGGTTGTGTCCTCCGTGGTTAAATAAAACGCTTACGGCTAACATTATTGCGCACTTGGTTTACCCAAATCCACGGCGGGCACGCCTTCCTTGGTGGGTTCCACCATTTTGATGGTGCCATCCGGGTTGAAGTAGAGGCGGTCAAGACACACGCTGCGGTTGTGCTTTCCCCCACCCGGCAAGGCACCGTTGTGGTAGAAAATATACCAGTCCCCTTTGAGATTGATAATGGAGTGGTGATTCGTCCAGATGCCCACCGACTTCAGGATTACCCCTTGGTATTTGAAGGGCCCGTAGGGTGAGTTCGATGTCGCATAGGCAATGGCACTCGGCCTGTAGTCCTTGTTCATGTTGCCCGTGGAATAGGACAGGTAGTAGGTGCCGTTGATCTTGTTCATCCACGCACCCTCAAAGAAGAAATCCAGCCCCTCGATCCGCTTGGGTTCTTCGGCGAACTCTTTCATGTTGGGCTTCAGGCGCGCGACCCACGACGAATCGGTCTGCCCTCCTTTTAATCCGCCGAAATACATATAAGCCTCACCGTCGTCATCGATGAAGACGCAGGGGTCGATCGAAAAGCTCCCTTCGATCGGATTCGGCTCGGGCTTGAACGGACCGGCAGGCGAGGTGCTTGTCGCCACACCGATCCGGAAACGACCGGCTTTGTCCTTAGCCGGAAAATAGAAAAAATAGGTGCCGTCCTTGTAAGCGCTATCAGGAGCCCACATGTAGCTTTTCGCCCATGGCACATCCTTCACATCCAAGGCGGCTCCGTGATCCGTCCAGTCCACGAGGTTCGTTGACGAGAAGACATGGTAATCCACCATGTTGAACCCTTGGGCCTTATCCTGATCGTGGGAGGGATAGATGAAAACCTTCCCCTCGTAGAGATGAGCCGACGGGTCTGCCGTGAAAATATTTTTGAGGATCGGGTTGTCCGCCATGAGGCTCGAGGCGGATGTCACGACGACTGCCAATGAGGTGAGTATCTTATTCATTCGATGGATCCAGCATTGTTGAGTTTTGACAGAATTAACCGAATTACCAGAATGTTTTACAAAGCACTCGATGCCACTGAAATTCCCCTCGTTTTTAGCCACATGGCCCTTCAGTTCAATTCTATTCATTTTGTGAATTTTGTCTGAAACCCGTTTTCGGGTTCATTCTTTTATTGTTTGGGTTCTTGACTTTCGCTTTCCCCGCCGAGGCTCTTCCCCAGCGTGAACGAAACCGGTTTGATGGTGCCATCCTCGTTGAATTCCATCTTGTCAAAACAGACGGAGCGACGGTGGAATTTTCCATTATTCACCTCACTGCCGAGGTGATAAAAAAGATACCACTGCCCGTGAAACTCGATCGCCGAGGTGTGGGCGGGAGCGCCAATCACATCGCCTGTGACAGCACCTTGGAAGGTCGCGTAGGGTTTGGTCGGAAGGGGCGAATCGGCCATGAAATAGACGGTCTTTTTGTCTTTGCGCGCCATGAAGTAATACTTGCCGTTCCGCTTGAAGACCGTAACCGCCTCATTCACTTCCTCCTCGGAAAGCCTCTGCCACGGGCCGTCCAATTCGATCATATTCGGCTTCAACCGCGCCCCCATGACATGCGACCCCTTGTCACCTATATCCACCTTGTGGTCGTTCCCGTAGATATACGCCTGCCCGTCGTCATCGACGAACACACACGGATCGAAAATCGTGCCGATTTTATCCGTTACCGCTTCGCTCCAAGGTCCGACGGGGGTTTGGCTTTTGGCAACGCCGACATGGGTTTTGTCGTAGGGAAAATAGAAGTAATACCACCCGTCCTTGTAAGCGACATCTGGCGCGTTCATCTGCCCCGACGCCCACGAATACTCCCGAGGCTTCAGAACCACGCCATGGTTGATCCATGTTTTGAGATCAGAAGATTCCAGGATAATGTAGTCCTGCATGTCCTTGAAGTTCTTCGCATCAGGCTGGTCGTGCGAGCAATAGACATAGACCTTGCCGTCAAAGACCTCGGCAGCGGGATCAGCCGTATAAAGAAATCCGGGATCGCCCACTTTCAGGATCGGATTGTCTGGTTGGGCTGACGCAATGGCGCATGTGCCGACGCACAGGGATAGGAATGCCATTCGAATGTTCATCGTCGTTTTAATGTGTTTCAAGAGGTTGAGTGATTTTACCCTGCAGGATCAAAAAGAACCGACGTTGACATGAACTTCTTACTAACAAGTCACACATGCTACAGAAAAGAATAAAAAACCACTGATTGCCTAGATGAACACGGATGGGAAGAAATAAGCACCATTGTCCCTTTGAAATTGGACTTTGCAGCGCAAAAGAAAGGGTGCATGGCCGTCTCGGCCGTGTGGAGACTGGCCTACTTGCTCGCACCCTGCCCAGCAGAACCAAGGAGCACGCCCACACACACTGGCGAGACACCCTATGCCCCTCTCCGAAATCCGTGATTAGTTTCTTTGTCGCCCATTGAGGTAGGTAGAAATTTACAATTTGATGAATCAAACTTAAGAGCTTTTTGCAAAACCCGCTAAAGAGCGGTATTTTTGTCTTTCACCCGTTGTGTGGTGGTTGTGGGTTTAGGGTTCAGTCTGACAAGGTGGAGTTCGTTGCGATCCAATAACTCCCACGACATTTCTTCCCCGGGTGAG
>VFJO01000094.1 GCA_009886045.1 Verrucomicrobiota bacterium | reverse complement strand
CCGGGGTGGCAAAATCCGAGATGCCGTGCGGCGTGAACTTGGAAGAAAGCTGGCTCGTGGCGAAGTGCGGGCTGTAGTGCCCAGCGAGAACTATTCTCCCACTACCAATGTCGGCCGCGACCTATTATCCCGCTTCAGGGAACTTAAAACCACAGAGCGCTCGGACTCCCTCAACCCTGGATTGACGATTATCGAAATCTGACTTCAGAAACAATCGTGGAAATGGAACGCACGCTTTTCAAAACAATACACAATCCAAAGACTCTACGCTCGACAAGTGTAGTGTTGTTTGATGACCGCCCCACGGGTTGATAGTTGCAATTGCTATAACAATATTTTAAATGTCCTAAAATACAATATATGCCAGCCGCTTCACCAGTTCAGAAAATGAAAGCCCTCAGCCTCCGCACTCCGGTGGTGCGGGCATCTGATGCCGTGAGGGCGGGGATTCCGAGAACTGCGCTTGTGCGGCTGACGGAGTCGGGAGTGGTGGAGCGTGTGGGGCGTGGGCTTTACCGTCTGGCAGATGGCGAGGGTTATGAGCATCCAGATCTGGTCGAGGCGGCGGTGCAAGTTCCCAAAGGCGTGGTGGTGCTCCTGAGCGCACTGAATTTTCATGGCATCGGGACACAGACCGCGTGGCAGGTGTGGATGCAACTACCCGCGAACTACCCAACGCCACAGATCGGGCATCCGCCACTGCGGTTTGTGCGCAGCCGCAGACCCGAGGCGTTCACGCTGGGCGTGGAGACGCATCGGATCGCTGGCCATGCGGTGCGGATCACGGATCCGGACCGCACGATTGTGGATTGTTTCCGCCACCGGGGAAAGGTGACGCTGGAAGTGTGTCTTGAGGCGCTGCGGGAGAGGCTGCGGAATCGGCGTCAAAGCCTGCCGGCCCTTGAGAATTACGCGCGCAAGCTGGGAGCCTGGCGCGTGATGAAGCCGTATATGGAGGCACTGGCATGAAGAATGTGGCGGCCTCCGTGCGGACCCGGCTGTCGAATCTCGCCAGGGAAACGGGAACTCCCTTGGCTGTTTTGATGGAGAGGTTCGCGCTGGGGCGTTTGTTGTGGCGATTGAGCCGTAGCGCTTCGGCGGATCGTTTCGTTTTGAAGGGGGCACAGTTGTTTGCGCTCTGGGCAGATGCGTCGCACCGACCCACGCGCGATGTGGATTTGCTGGGCTCGGGAGAGGCGTCGCCCGAGAGTTTGAAGAGGTTTTTTGAGACGCTTCTGGATGGCCCTGTCGAACCGGAGGATGGATTAGTTTGGGGGAAGGTGGCGGCGGCTCCGATCCGTGAGGACCAGCAATATCAGGGGGTGAGGGTGCTCACGCATGCGACGCTCGCGGGGGCGGTGGTGCGGGTGCAGATCGATGTGGGCTTCGGAGATGCCATTACCCCGGGGGCGATGGAGGTGGAGTGGCGGGAGGTGCTGGGCTTTCCCGAAGCGCGGCTTTTGGCATATCCGCCGGAGACAGTGATCGCCGAGAAGCTCGAAGCGGCCACAGTGCTTGGTTTGACAAACAGCCGGATGAAGGATTTTTTCGATCTGGATTGGTTGTGCCGTCACAGAGAGTTCGACCTTGCTGTTCTGCGGGAAGCCGTCCGCAACACCTTTGCGAGGCGCGGCACACCGATGCCGAAGGGACTGCCGGTCGCCCTAACGCAGGAATTCGCAAGCGATCCGGGCAAGCTCACGCAGTGGTCCGCATTTTTAAGAAAGAACGATCTCAAGGCGGATTCTCTTGGTGCAGTGGTTGAGCGGTTGGCCGAATTCCTGGGGCCGGTTCTGGGCGATGAAGAAGAGGCAAGTCACTGGACTCCGTTCAAAAAATGGGAGTCCACTTCGCGAAACCAAGCAACGCCGAAAACCCTTGGTTGGAATACACGCTGGGCAATGAAACGCTCTTCGTAAATGCGCCGAGCGATACAGTGGCAGATCTTGCGGCCTTTTTGCGGCAGAGAGGCTGGACTGTGGTGGTGAATCCCACAAAGAAAACTGGTGCAGATTTCGCACCCGGCGACAAACAGCTCCTCCACTACCAATGCCGGCCGCGACTTGCTTTCCCGCTTAAAGGAACTCAAAACCACCGAGCGTTCCGACAACAGCAACCCTAGATTGACGATCGTAGAGATGTAGTACCCCCTTTTTAAATTATTAATATGAACGATAATGACCTTACAGAACTCGTGGCACGGCAAAAAAAGCATCCGTTTGTTGCAATGATAAACTCCAGCCCGGTTGACGGGCAAGTGGATCTCCTCAAGCTTTCTGAAGAGCAAATCGCGCAGATGGAAGCGGGTTTGCTCCTAAGGAGGAATGCCGCTCAACAAAAGCAGACGCCCCCCTGAACACCCATGAATCGCCTCGCTGTCTTCGTTCTATTTTTCGCCTTGGCTTGGTTTGTGCCGGCTTGGCCGTTGCTGTTAGTCATCGGCGTCATTTGGTTGATAGCGAAGTTCCAATCAGGCGGAGGCAAGGAACCTCCGCCAGATGAGGGTGGCGAGGATCGGCCTGAACCGCCTCCCGCTAACGGGGGAGGTCAGCGATGGACACCATTTCAAAGGTCGGCGCGGAGGGAGCCAAAACCGTTTTTTCGCGGAATGAAGAGGTGAGAGCGAGGCTTCAAGATGTGCGCGAATCGAACCAACACGTTTTATGATGTTACCAACAAGCATTTTATTTAACCCAATCAAGCACGGCGGCAGGTGCGAGAAAGAGCAACCGAACATGGAGATGCTGGAAATAGAACTCCTGTGATTTCGATGAGTGAGGATTTTTTAAAACCATGAACACCATTCACTCAATCCAAACCTACCGCCTCCCAGAATCCCTGAAGCTATGGGGTTTTGACGACGAGCGGCACGGGCTGCGAGGCGAGCCATTTCTGTGGGCCGCCTCCGACTTTATCACAGCCGTGGTGGGAGAGAACTGGCGCAAAGCCCACTTGCTCTTCTCGGAGCACCCTTTCCCGGGAGCAAACTGTAAGCTCACCCGCACATGGACTGGCTCACACTACGAGCGGGCCGGGTGCGAATACCGATCAGAGCAACCTATGGAGAACCCAGTGGTCTCGATCAGCGCATGGGTGTGCCTAGCCATGATCAACTACTTCAAAAAAGAACGCGCGCCAGAGGTCATTTACGCGGCGGTTTCGCCTTTGGACTCAGCTTCGTAAGACAAACACTCCTTAAAACCCCAGTTCGCCGAGCGAACTCCCTCAACTTTTCAAAAAAACAAACAATCCGATTCATGCCAACCACACCCAAAGTCAACTACTGCAGGCAGCCCGATCCTTTCCAGTTAGCCCTTTCAAAGCTCGCCGAAAACAAATTGCGCGTCACCATAGACGGTCGCATATACGCAGCAAGAGTCGTGGCAGCAGACGAAAAAGTCCCGACTGCCACCGAAGAGGACTATGTGATCGCTTTCGGAGATGGCGTGATAGTAAAGCGAATCCCTATTCAGGACTACCTGAACAACTGGTAGCCTCATCGGCGAGAGGATCAATCCAGAATATCTCGGGCAAAGGTCAGCAAAGCGGTCCTGCGTAATGACGCCTTTTAAGAATAGAGAATTTTTATTGCAGTTTTTCTGCATTTCTGCAATGTTAACCCTATGAAAGCGACACTCTCCATATCAGGCCGTGGACTCATTGCGTTGCCTGCGAAGATGCGCGAGGCCGCAGGAATACGGCCACAAGATAACATCATTGCAGAAACCACACCGGAAGGCATTCTCCTGCGTCCGGCAGTCACCATACCCATCGAAATTTATTCGGACGAGCGAATCGCCGAGTTCGAGCAGGCCGAGGCCGACTTGGCCGACTGGTTCAAAACACACTCACCTCTGGCGACCCCATAGCCGATGCGTGTTTTCCTCGACGCCAATATTCTATTCTCTGCGGCCAAATCCGCCGGAGCCATCCGCCGACT
>VFJO01000337.1 GCA_009886045.1 Verrucomicrobiota bacterium | reverse complement strand
TTTTTGAGTGTGTCGGGCTCAGATTATTCCAAGCGGTTACGAAGTTATGGCGTTGGCACGATTCTTGGTGAAATGGGATTTTACAACGAGTTGCCTCGAAGTGCGGACGTGGTCTCTGATTCTCCAACTCGAGTCGCGGTATTAACCCGGGAAAGCCTTGGCAAACTCGAAGTGGAGAGTCCAAGCCTTGCGAGAGAGTTTCACCGATTTGTAATCAATACGCTGAGTGCGAGGCTTCGTGCGGTGAATGAAGAACTTCGTGCGGCGCTGTGATTCGTTCAATCGCGCCTTGAATCTTCCATGCAAGCGCGTATTTTGTGGGCTGTGATGCTGCTTTTTCTGATTTCACTAGATATCCTTTTCTGCCAGGGCTCTGCTCTAGGAGGGCAGGCATCTTGACGGCGGTCGAGCGGAAGCGACTTGTTGAGGCGCGCAAGAAGAAATTCGTTTTTTGGCGTGTTGTCCACTGGCTTGGTTCGTTGCAATTAGCTCTCATTCTCCTTGCGAGCATCGCCATCGCCTGTGCGGCGGCAACGCTTGCCGAGTCGGAGTTCAGCACCAAAATCGCGCAAGTTTACATTTATAAAGCCCCATGGTTTCTCGTTTGGCTGGCTGTGCTCTGCATTAACCTTTTTGCTGTCACCCTCACTCGCTGGCCTTGGGAGAAAAAGCATGCGGGGTTTATTATCACCCACTACGGCATCATCACGCTCCTGCTTGGTGCGATGGTGGGGATTCAGACAGGATTTGAGGGGAACGTGACCCTGCATAAGGACAAAGGGCCTGTGCGAAAGATCACGGTGAACCGCAGTATCATTCAAGTCGAGAGTCCGAACGACTCGGCGCTGTACGTGATGCCTTTCGATGCCGCGACAAGTCGCCCCAGCGAGCGGCAACCGCGGGTGTTTGAGGTCCCACAGACAAATTTACAAATCGTCGCCGATGGATTCAGCGACAATCTGATCAAAGAGGAAAAACTGGTTCCTTCCGACTCGGGGAGTCCAGGCGTCATGCTGCGCTTCACCAGTCCACGCATGGATCAGAACCTAGAGATGCCGATGGTGCTTGAAGGCAATGCCCCTCAGGAGCGCGATTTTTTCGGGCTCGCGCGTGTGGTTTTTCAGGCCGAACTCCCGCCCCCGAAATCTCCTCGTGCTGCTGAAACTCAGATGGTATTTGGACGATTCGCTTCCGTCGTGCAGGGAGCCGCCCAAGTATCCGGAATCCGCGTACTGCTCAGTGCCGACGGAAAAAAAATAACCCTTGCTCCGCCCGAGTCTGCCAGCGCCACGTATCTTCGTGAGGAGGTCATGAAATCTCCACTCCAAGTCGGGGCGGTGCTTGTTACGGTGGAGGAATATTGGCCCGATTTTGAAATGGTCGGTGGTCGTCCGGTGACGAAGAGTGATCAGCCGAACAACCCGGCTGCGCTGGTGCGGATTCAGATGCCCTCAGACGTCGTGGAGGATACCAAGCCTCTACTGGTAGTTGCTCCGGGAGAGGGTGGCATTGGCTACCAATTTCAGCGTGGTGGTGCGACCTATGCATCTGGCACGGCCAAGGTCGGCGACTCGTTTGCCACGGGGTGGGCGGATTGGCAGGTCGAGGTGCTGGGTTTTTATCCGCAAGCCGCCTTGCGCTCGACCATGCAGCCCGGCCCGCCTTTGCCGAAAGGGGAGACAGGCGTTCCCGGCTTTCAGGCGCGTTTGATTTCTCCGGAGAAAAAGGATGCCGAAACGTGCTGGGTCGCGAGCGGTGACATCACCTCGCTCACTGATGGCCGCAATGTCGTTCGCCTCGGATACGGATTGGAATTGCGTCCCCTGCCGTTTGCGATGCGGCTTCTGAATTTCGAAGTGCCGCGCTACGAGGGCACCGAGACGCCGTCGAATTTCATTGCGACCGTCGAGTTCAAAGAAGACGGCACCGGTTTGACCAAGACTGGCACGGCCCGCATGAACCACCCTGCCAGCTTTCCCGGCACGGTCTTCGCGAATTTTACAGGCATCAACTACAAGTTTTCCCAAGCCGAGTGGAATCCGCGCGACCTAGGTGAGACGACGCTGCAGGTTCTCTACGACCCTGGCTGGCTACTGAAGTGGGTTGGCTCGCTGGCGATTTGTATCGGCATCACGATCATGTTTTACTTCAAACCTCAACCAAAGACCGCATGACACCATATCCTCAATTTTTTTCCGCAGCGATTGGACTGCTGTTTTTTTGCAGCGCCCTGCACGCTCTTGATTCTACTGGCTTGGATTCGATTCCCATTCAAGAAGGAGGACGAAAAAAGCCGTTTCTCGTTTTTGCCGACGAAGCTTTGTTGAGCCTTTCCGGCAAAGGTCGATTTTCAAAGAATGGCGAAAAGCTGAGCGCCACGGAAACGGTGGCCTCCTTGTGGCTCGCCCCTACCGGTTGGGAGGATCAGCCAATTCTTCTTATTGGAAACAAAAAATTCAAGGAGGAGCTTGGCCTCGACCCAGCAAAAAAACTCTTCACTTATCGTGAGTTGGCGGCAAACGAAAAGCTCCGCGATGCCTTGCAGGAGGTCTCGTCCATTCGCTCAAAAAACCCCAAGGCCTCTCTGGATGTGCTCCAGCGCGAGGCTTCCACCGTCGGTATGCGGCTGGCGGTTTTTGAAGGACTCGTAAGTGGACGCTCCGTCACGCTGCTGCCCACGGGTGCCGCTGCATGGAGCCCGCTTAAGTCCGACGACGCTGCGCTGGCCAAGCTGCGCGAGGGATTCCGCTCAAACAACCAAGCCGACTTCGATGCTGGTGTTACCGAGCTGCGCATCCAGCAGGCGCGAGAGGAGGCAAGATTTCAGGCCAACGCCGGCAAGATAGCCGTGGAGGTTTTCTACCAAAGGCTTCATCCCTTCCGCTGGGCATGGATTCTCTATCTTGCGGCAGGAATCGGACTGCTGGTGGTTCCCGGAAAAGGCGGCTACGCGCTGGGCTGGGCGTTTGGGCTGGGCGGCTTCCTCCTCCAAGTCGCAGGCTTTGCATTCCGCACGATCATTTCTGGCCGCGCGCCTGTGACCAACATGTATGAATCCGTGGTGTGGGTGGCATTCGGTACGATCCTCTTCGCCCTCATTTTCGAAGCCATCTATCGAAGCCGCTACTTCCTCCTCGGAGCGGTGCCGGTCGCCGTCGCATCACTCATCCTCGCCGACACGCAGCCAGTTATTCTCGATCGTGCGATCCACCCGCTTGTGCCTGTGCTCGCCGATAATTTCTGGTTAACGACACATGTTCTGACCATCACTCTTAGCTACGCCGCCTTTGCCCTTGCGCTTGGCGTTGGCCACATCATTCTCGGCAAATCCCTCATCGGTTCCAAGGCCTCTCCAGCTTTGCACAACTATCTCTACCGCACCCTGCAGATCGGCGTCCTTCTCCTTGCCATCGGCACAATTCTGGGCGGCGTGTGGGCGAATTATTCGTGGGGGCGTTTCTGGGACTGGGACCCCAAGGAAACATGGGCGCTCATCGCGTTTCTGACTTATCTCTTTCTCTTGCACGGTCGCCTTGCCGGCAAGTGGGGAGGGTTTGGCATGGCAGTCGGGGCCGTTCTGGCTTTTCAATGCGTGATCATGGCTTGGTATGGCGTGAACTTTATTCTTGGCGTCGGACTTCACAGCTACGGCTTCGGATCGGGCGGTCTGCCTGGAGCCATCGCGTTTGTACTCTGCGAAGTCGCCTTTGTGACCCTCGCCATGATTCGCCACAAGCAGGCAAAAAAAATCGCCCGACCTCCGCTCGATGGGGTGGTCGCCTGATGGCCTGCATTTTCCCTTTGACAGAAAACGCGGAAACGCTACTTTTCACCTCCCTGTCGGAAACAGGAGATAACACCAACCGCCCCTCGCAAATGCAGGAGCGGTGAGCGTTGTCGCCTTTCTCTAGCGGAAAACATAACGTAGGTCGATGTGCAGACACCGCGACTCCAGTCGCCAAATGCCCATGTAGCTCAGTCGGTAGAGCACGTCCTTGGTAAGGACGAGGTCACCGGTTCAAACCCGGTCATGGGCTCCACCAGCATCGTCCCGCAACCCAAAAATCAACCAAAATTCAAGATGGCAAAAGAACAGTTCAAGCGTAATAAACCGCACGTCAACATCGGCACGATCGGCCACGTTGACCACGGTAAAACCACACTCACAGCAGCAATC
>VFJO01000318.1 GCA_009886045.1 Verrucomicrobiota bacterium | reverse complement strand
CGACTTCACGATCTACGAGATCGCGGGCGTGACCCGGGATGCGACTCTCATCGACTACGGGCACGTGCTGTTCCGCAACTCGCTCGTGCTGGCGCTCCACGCTCTGGCGTTCGCGGTTGTGTGCATCGAGCCTTCCAGCGAGCCGAGCCGCATCAGTGGGATCATCCACAAGCAAAAGCTGGAGAGCCTCCATCGCAGGTCCTAATCGACCTGCGGCATTGATCCTCGGCCCCATTCGAAAGCTGATATCCCCAGCTTTTATCGGGCTGGCGACATCAGAAACGTGTCGGAGTGCGGCCAACCCAGCCCAACGCGTCTTTTCCATTTGACGCAACCCGTGGCTGACGAAAATTCTATTTTCCTCCACGAGGGGGACAATATCGGCCACCGTAGCCAGCGCCACCAGATCGAGAAAGTCCCGAAGGTCCAGACTTTCAACTGGGCGTGCCTTTAAAATGGCGTGAGCAAATTTAAAGACCACCCCTGCGCTGCAGAGATAATGAAATCCAATCCCACACTTGGGATTGACCAAAGCCGTGCAATCCGGGCGTTCCAGTCCGGGTTCATGATGATCGAGCACGATGACATCGACGGAACGTCTGCGCAGTGCCGCGATTTCCTTCGCAGAGGTCGTGCCGCAATCCACCGCCAACAGCAATTGGGGGGAGTGCATTTTCAGACAGCGCTCGACACCCGCATCGCTCAGGCCATACCCCTCCTCGACTCTGGAAGGCAGGAAGCAGGGCACATCAAGTCCACAGGCCTTAAAAAAACGCGCCAAAATGGCTAGTGAGGTTATGCCATCGACATCATAATCGCCATAGAGAACAACTCGCTCCCGATAGTCCATCGCCCTCAGAATCCTTGCCACAGCCACATCCATTTCAGGCAATAACCCGGGATCACAGAGGGCACGCAAACGGGGCTTCAAGTAGGCCTCGGCCTCGGTCCCAGTCGCTACATCCCGCTTGAGAAGCAAAGACGCAAGGAAATCGGAGACGTCGGCCTCTCGGCTCAAGCGCCCGAGAGTTGCAACATCCGGCAACCCGGGGAAAATCCAGCGCCTTTGCATCGGTCCGATTAGTCTGCAGATCGACCGAATTCTCGGAGCAAGCGGCGTTGAAGGTGTTCAAGACGCACCACGGCAGGTCCCCATGAGAAATCCCTATCGCGCCCACGCTGCGAGAGGATTTCCAGATCATTAGCGGGAAGGAAAAGCGCACGCTTTAAGGCATCGGCAAGAACCGGAAGAGAGTGCTGGTAAAAGACCAATCCATTCCCAGCAGTGATAACCGGATCAAAATCTCGGACAAAATCAGGAAGTCCTTGGCAATACTCTGCAACTGGCACGAGACCGTTCCTCATTGCAGCAGCCAAAAACGTACTCTTTGGCTCTAGAACCCCTGGCAGAAGGACAAATTTCGCAACGGACAAAATTCGAGCTAGGAGCCCCCCATCCACCTCAGGCAAATGAAGCAAGCGGCTCCGATGACGGCGGAGAGCGATCTCAAGAGCTTCGTGACACGAAAGCGGAATATCCCCCAGCAAAACAACACAGAGGTCCTGCGATGGAATCAAATCCAGAGCCTGAAGGAGCAAATCGAAACCAGATCCGGTTGTGGAAATACTATCAACAGCAAAGATACGGGCTGACTTGGGATCGGCCGCAGGGAAAAATTCGCGGCAGGCGACCGCACGCGACTTGGCGTCCGATTTCACGAAAGGTATAGCCTCCTCATCAAAACCAAAAACAATGCCTTCCATTTTCTGGGCGTGCCGGCGCAGCACATTTTCGAGCCCGCACCCCTGAGCCGGAGTCTGAGCATCCGCAACGAACCGCCCTCCAGGCAGGACGACGGCATCTGCAAAAATAATCCCAGCTTTCAGAAAGTTCATACTCCCGTAAAATTCCAAGCCATCAGCCGAAAAATACGAACCAGGCAAATTGGTATAAGCGAAGTCATGGCTCCAAAAGTTTCCTTGGTATTCGAGCGAAAAAGGTGAAAGCACCGTGGGAACCGGAATTTTTTGATCTCGGATGAATACCGCAGCCATCGCAGCCTGCCAGCCTACTAGGTGCACGGCATCCGGCGCGTGCAGGCGTGCCATTTCTGCAACGCATTTGGAGAAGAAAATAAACCTCGCCGCGTTGTCTTGGTAATCGCGACCATCGGCACCATAGAGGCCGGAACGATCAAAAAATTCCTCACGCTGAACGAATCGTAATTTCACACCCTGCGGACCTGCCGCCTCCCAAATATCGCAGGGGAGGCTTTCCCTTCCGACATTGATGACAAATCTAGTCTTCGTGCGTTTCGCTCCAAGATTCTTGTCTTCCCTGATGCATCGGAAAAAAGGCAACACCACCGTGACCTCGTGACCGGCAGCACTCAGGTGGGTCGCTAGACCCCCCACAAAATCTGCAAGCCCCCCAGAACGTGCAAATGGAGCCATTTCGCTTGCCGCAATCAGAATGTTCATTTCCTCATCCTGCTAAACCCAGAGCCCCAAAGTCGATTGAAAACAAAAAACCCCGCCGAAGCGGGGTCTTGATGAAAACAAAAACAAGTTGATTACTTGGCGGTCTTTTCTTCGATGTACTTGATGACATCCCCGACGGTTTGGAGTTTTTCAGCGTCCTCATCGGGAACTTCCACGGAAAATTCTTCCTCGAAGGCCATAACGAGTTCAACGGTATCCAGCGAATCTGCGCCCAAATCCTCTATGAAGGAGGCAGAGGGGGTGACTTGCTCGGCGTTTACCCCGAGTTGCTCGACAATGATATCTTTGACTTTTTCTTCGATGGATTTTTCAGACATGTGATTAATATAGTGGTGCTGGTTGTGAGTAATTAGCAGCCTTGGATATTGCAACAAGAAAGTTGAAGCAGCATCGTGGCGCGGGCGATAAACTTGCCGATGTCAAAAATAGGTCAAGCGCATTTTTCTATGAAACCATTTATTTTCGAGGCCTCGACGGCCGTCTCAGCCTCTCAGGAGGCCCTTTATTTCTTTCATGAGAATCCAAAGAATATCTCGTGCATTGCTCCACGCTCCTTGGTGGTCCTGGAGGTTGCGTGTGATGAGAAGGCGGAGCAGGGCGGCGTTTTTCGAATTCATGCGAAGCAATTTGGCCTACCCATTCGATGGACAGGCCGATGGGAGAAAGCCGAGTGTCCAAGTCTGCTTGTTGACACGGCTCTCAGCTCGCCTTTTGCAATCTGGACGCATAGTCACCGCTTTAGCCCGCTTCCTCAGGGCGCGTTGCTAACCGATCGCGTCGAGTATTTGCTCAAAGGCGGTCTATTCGGAAGCGTGGTGTCCCGATTTGTAATGCCGCTTGTCTTCACTGGCATGTTCCGTGCCCGCCACGCTGCGACCCGCCGATATTTCTCAAAAATCAATAACACCTCTCGGGAATCTTCCCGCTCCAAGGCTGAGTGAGCCTTCCAACAAAACGCTCCCAGCTCTCCTGACCGGCTAGGATTTCAATTTCAACCCGCATGTAATAAACGGGCACCTCTGGGTTCATGATACGGGGAATACGTACAGCATCCTTCTCTGTGGTCAGGACCGCATCCAGATTTCGCCTCGCGCATCGGCGAATAAAACGGTCCACCTCCTTGGTAGAGTAGCGGTGGTGGTCCGCGTAAGTCTGGGTCAACTCAAGCTCAGCACCCAGCCCACGCAACGCAGATTCAAAGCTCTCGGGCACCGCAATCCCGCTCAGGGAGCCGATTTTCAGGCCTCTGAGAAACTCCAAGGGTTTAATCTCGCCTGTCGAAAAATTCCGCAGGTGCTTGGGACGATGCATGCACTCGATGATCTCAGCGGTTCGATTGTAGCGACGAATTCTTGCAATGATTTCCCCGTTGTCGCCGCCATCGCATTTGGTGAGAAAAATGTGCGTCGCTCTGCAAAGATTCTCCGGCGGCTCGCGCAACGTTCCCCGTGGAAGCAAATGCTCGTTGCCAAATGGCGCCTGACGATCAATGAGCACCACTTCCACACCATGACGCATTTTCACATACTGAAAGCCGTCGTCCAAAATCAGCACATCGACCCCGAATTCCTTGATGGCATAGATGCCACTCCGCACACGATCGCGATCCACCAGCACCACGACTCCGCGCAGATTGTTCGCAAGCATGAATGGCTCATCGCCCGCGGTACGAGAATCCAAAAGCAACGAAACTCCATCCGAAACCACACGAGGGACAAAAAGCGATTTGCGGCGCATCAATTTTTCGCCAAGCCGCATAAAAAACGGCCTTGGCACGCTTTTGTAACCTCGGCTCAGGATCGCTACACGGCGCCCTCCTTCCTGAAGAGCTCTGGCGAGCATCTCAACCACGGGAGTTTTCCCAGTGCCTCCGACCGTGAGGTTGCCGACGCTGATGACTAGGCATCCATGCGAGTGACTTCTAAAAATGCGACCCCGGTAAAGTGCTAGGCGTCCTTGCACGATGGCCTGGTAGATTTTCGACAAGCCGGAAAGAATCCATCGCAGGAAACCCGCCCTCCGTCCGTAGCGGCGGTCGAGGATCACATCCATCGCGAAGGACTCAAGCCCCTCGATCCAGCGCCTCATGCGATCTTCACCCCACCGTTGTCGGCACGCACCACGATGGCGCAGGCCGATTCGAGACCGCACGCCGCGATCATGGCATTTGCGACGCGCTCTGGTCGGCTAAGAGTCGCGCAAGCCACACTAGACCCTGCTCCACTCAGCCAACCACCCAAGGCTCCCTCCGCACAGCCAGCTGCAATGACATCGTCCAAATATGGCAGGAGTTTTGCCCGATAAGGTTGGTGCAAACGATCCTCAAAACAACCTGCCAACTTGCGGTAGTCACCGCTTGCGAATGCTCCAGCGATAGCCGAGGAATTTCCAACAGACAACACGGCATCCGAGTGCGGAATTTTCGATGGTAGCACACTGCGAGCCGTGGATGTCTCGAGTTCCATTTCAGGAATCAACAATACAAAAGCAAGTTGATTATCGATGGGATAACGCTGCAACGCCCCATTCTTTGGCGCTATGCAGAATCCACCAAAAGCACCAGGCGCAGCATTATCCGGGTGACCCTCCAATTCCGCGCAAATCTTGAAAATCTCTTTTCGACCAAGAGGTTTTGCTGCCAATTGATTGAGTCCATACAACACGCCAAGGCGGACGGTCACGCTACTCCCTAGACCACGCGACCTCGGCACGTCGCCTTCCACATTCCATGAAAAATCAAAGGATTTTACTCCGGAGGTCCTAAAAAATAAGTCTGCCGCGGCTTTGGCCATCTCGCCCGGATCAGCTTCCCGTACCCGAGAAACGGTTGTTGTGTTGTAGATTTGCAGGGCAATTCCCATCGCATCAAAACCGGGACCCAAATTCGCCGTAGTAGCCGGCACTCGCACTCGAACGTGTTGCATTCCTCAAGCATTCACTAAAAAGTCGACATCCGGCAACGAGAAACCCGAAAAGCAATAGTTGCATCGGATGCTTTTTTATCACAAGCTCGCCGCCGACAAAAAATTGGCATGGCAAACGATCAATCGGCTCTACAAAATGAAGTGATGAACGGCGATGAGGCAGCAGTCTTCCTCAAAATGCCAAAATCTACCCTCCTCAAACTCTGTAGCGAGGGTCAGTTGCCTGGAGTAAAGGTCGGAAGACAATGGCGTTTTAACCGTTTCGCCCTCGAAAACTGGATGCGCGAACGCGATGGCGAGGCCACAAACCTTCCTGAGGATTCGGTGGGCGTGGCCATAGAGATGGATTTTCCTGCAAAACTTCAAAAAGCAGAAACTACCGTCGCTCGTGAAATCAAGCCCGTGGTGCAGGAAATGGTGGGCTCTGCGGGGGATGATGACTTTGATTCCATTAGTGAGGTTCACGATATTGACGGTGAGAGCGGAGTTGGCCGTGTGACTGAGCAATTAGACGAAGAGGAGGAAGCCGCCCCAGCTAAACCCCAAACGAAGGCTCCCCGCAAATCACCTTCCCGCTCGACTTCAGCCTTGGAACTGATGGCGCAAATTTCTGAAAAATCGCAGGGTAAAAATCCATCTCGCTCAACGCCCCCAGCCAAAGACCCGAAAATTCGCAAAGCTGTTCAGCCCACCATCTCGGCTCAGCCATCTCGACGCGAGAACGTACGTGAGACTTCTTTAGATACGGACGCCGTCGAAATATCCCGCCCATACAACAAACTCGGCGCAACTCCACAACTACACTCACATCGTGGGGAACGCTCAGGCGGGGGATTTAATGCATTTCGTAAACTTGCGTACTGGGTTGTAATTCTTGTTGTTTTAGGAGCAGCTGGATTCGGGATCAAGGAACTCTTAGCTCCGAAGGCAAGCTCGCCCTCCCCGCTTGCGCAGACAAAACCCAAACCCACCATGCCCGCGCTGCCGGAGTTTCAAGTCGTTTATAAACACAACGAGACCGAGGAACCCGCCCAGGCAGATGCGAGTGCCGCACCGATGCCCAACGCAGTCACAGACACCATTGCCACAGCGGCACCCACACCCGCTGCAGCAGCGCCTTTGGAGGCCCCGTTGTCCAAGCCCGTCGCACTCATTCCCGATGTGCCTTCCCGCACCTCGCCAATCGCTGCGGCTCCTCCTGCCGACCAAAATCTGGAATCCATCAACCGCCTCCTTCCAAGTCTCATGGAACTGCCAGGCTGCGTGATCAGCAGCAACAAAAATGAAATCCGCATCAAGTTTGAAGAAGGAATTTTTGCCTCTGGGTTAAAAGTTGATAAAAAAGGCCGCGAACAATTAGCCCGTGTCGGAGCCCTATTTGCGGCAGAGGCTCCCGATTTCTGGCTCATCATTGAGGGTCAGACAGACGGCACGGCGATGCGCCAACAATCCCCATTCCGCGACAACTTCACTTTAGGACTTCGTCGGGCAGTTGCTGCAACGGAGGTTCTGCGCGAATCCTCAAACTTCCCATCTGATCGCCTTCTCATCAGCTCGACAGGCGGCATGGCGCAGCCGTTCGCAAGCGATGTGCCAAACGCAGCCGCACGCAACCGGACTGTCGTTCTCCGCCTTATTCCAAAAACTGGTCCTGTGCCTCCTGCAATCCAATAAGGTTCAGTCTCGAACGCTTACCGCTCAGGGAAAGGCGCGCTCTCAACTAGTCCGCAGGATCCGCAATTTCCCGTAGTATCATTTTCATCTGGTCGGGATGAATACCGGGATAGATAGACAGGATTCGAGCCATCAGGCCCGTGGCCACCGGTGCAGAAAAGCTTGTTCCAGCAATGGTTCGCATCGTTTTGTCCCGCCATGGCAACCTCAATTTCACATTCGCCCTAGCCGCAAATTCAACAATTGTCCCAGCACGACGCCGAAGCCGGCCACTGGGAACAAACTCACTGGAATCCACCGCCACAACGCTGGAGAAATGTGCCGGCCACACTCGATTAGATGGTTCTCCGTTATCGCAAGCAGCCACGACATGAACTCCGGCAAGATAAGCGGCATCAATCCAAGACTTGAAAGACATCACAGTAAAGACAGATCCGCTCGTACCGAAGCTACAATGAATGATGTGATATCCGCGCGCAACCGCTTCCAACGCAGCTCTACGGATAATTTCATCACGACCATACACGCTGCCGCCCAGAACACGAAAACTGCCGATGGTGACGGCAGGCGCGGTTTCAAAAAGGACGCCTGCCACAGCCGTGCCATGCCCGAAAAAATCAACTCCGTGAGCATCCGTAGGGGCACCGCTGCCTTCCGTAGTCGTGAAGCAAAGATCATCCGCAAAGGCAGCACCCGCAAAGGCAGGATGAGATTTCTCGATGCCTGAATCAAGCACAGCCACCCTCACTCCGCACCCATCGCCACGATGCACAGCATCGGGAAAGTCTCCCACCTGCGTGAGCCCGATCATAGACGCGATTTTACTCCGTTTTGTATTGCGAGCCCACTAAGCTGAGAGTCCATTTGCGCACTCCAAAGACTTGACGCCCGCGAGAGGGTCTCGAAATCGGCAGGTAGAAATGCCTCTTTACGATTCAAACTTGCAACCGAGCTAAAAATGACAGCTGAAAAAATCCCTCGGCATCTTTGAGCGAAGAAAATGGGAATGGCGACCATCGCTTGGGTCCCTGCTCCCAATCGCGAATCAATATCCCAGCAAAGCTCACTACGGCTTGCGACATGCGATTCGCAAATCGCATCTTCAGTAAAAAAAACCATGCTGATCAGCCCCGAACTCAAGGGTTGGCGTATTTCTTGTAGAAACCTGTCGGAATCCGCCGCGGAGCTGAAACACGGCCTCAATTCATGCTTCCAATCATCGACCAACCAGAGCGCTCCTTGGTCGGCACCAGAGGCCACCACAGCATCACGCAGCACCCCAAATCCACTCTGGCAGGGCCACCCATCCCACTCCCCACGGCAGATGGCTCCAGCCTGAGTATCCATCCAGGCCTCATACTCTGCATAGCTCCCTAGTGGAGACCTCATGCCTTGAAGTAGCGACCCAGAAGAGGAATTAGGACGAGAACTTTGCATAATGAAAATTGCCTATTCTTGCGATTTCTCCCGACTCGTGGCCTTGGTCTTTTGAAGCAATTCGGCAAGGCGGGCAATTGCGGAAGGATCTGATTTCACCTTGCGAAAGAGCTCATGCACTTCGGCCAAGGAAAGACGACCAGCTACCATGTCGGTCATGTTTCTTGTGAGTTCGTCCTCGTGAGGTTGAGCTTCAAAACAAACAACCGAATCGGCAGAAAAAAATACATCGAGGAAAAACGTAAAAAACGCATGGTCGCCGCTGATATCGTAAAATGCAGAATCCATGGCTTTTTAAAGTGGCTCCACCATTCGACCGCAAACCTCAACGATATCTTCCCATCGAGGAGCCTTACCAGATTGGGAGGTTATAAAAAACAATTCCACCTGTGCTTTTAATTCAGATCTTAGAGCAGAAAGATGACGGCTCATCTTGGTGTCCGACCACCCGAGGATTTTTGCAAGAATACGTTGATCCACTTTGTAACCGTGAACGAGTTGTAAAAGCACTTTGTCGGTTGCCGAGATGGAGTCGAAGGCACGCCTGAGTGCCAGGTGCAAGGCATCGAGGAGCTCCTCATCCTGAGTCTCTTTGGCATCGATCCCATCTTCGTCAGCCAAGCCCATCAGAAGCCGAGCCGCTAGGGCATGCTCTCCCCTCTTTCGCCGCAGAAAATCATAATACCTATTGCGAGCGACAGCATTCGCCCAACTGGAAATCGAACTGCGCCCATGATATTTGCTGATCAATGCCTGACGAGTCGCAGTTCCAACCAAACAATCACACATCACTTCCATAGCCAGCATTTCAGCCTCCTCTGACGAAGCTCCAAGATTTTGAAGAAAAGCAATCATAGGGGGAAGCAACTCCGAATAAAGGCGCGATGCTTCGTCCGTATCCCCAATGAGACAACGCTTAATACTTGTAGAGATCGCCGTCAGATCAGAGTACATACAACCGATTCTTATAGTGTAAAAGAAGCGCTTTGAAAATAATTTTGATGGCTTTTTGAACCTCTTAAAAGCGGAATGTGATTTTCAGCCCATTGAAGAATACCAATGAAATCTGAGCACAGCTCCAACGCGACATTTTCATTTCTTTTTGAGATCGCCGTAGACGAAATCGAAAAGACACGTGCGGAACTACCCGACCAGCTAAGGGCAGCATTGAATGAGGTCGCTCTGGTTCTTGAGGAGTTCCCTTCACCAGCACAGGAAGCAGATGGCGTAGCAAGAGACCAACTCGGACTCTTTGATGGATCAGATGCCACCGACCCCTCCTCCCCTCAAATGCCCCGGATCGTTCTATGGCTTGGAAACCACTGGGAGATGTGCGAAGCAATGGAACGCGATTTTCGCGAAGAGGTGCGCATCACTTTTCTGCATGAGCTGGGACACTACCTCGGCCTTGATGAGGAAGATATTGCGGAGCGAGGTCTGGAATAGGCGCGGGAAAACGCTCACCCATTCCGGCACTCGAGAATGCGAGCCGTGTACTTTGCCAGCATGTCGCACTCAAGATTTACCGAGTCCCCGACTGCGAGCATAGCAAGATTTGTGGCCCCTGCTGTGTGTGGGATGATCCAGACCGTAAAAGTGTCCTGCCCGACCTCCGCCACTGTGAGGCTGACTCCATTGATAGCAACCGAGCCCTTGTAGGAGAGGTAGCAAGCGAAGGCTGATGGCATTTCAAAATCCAAACGAAGATCCGTGCCATGTCGCGCGGTGGAGCGGACTTGTATGGTTGTATCCACATGACCTTGCACAAAATGCCCACCCAACCGACCATCGGCAGCCAGCGAGCGCTCGAGATTCACGACCGTTCCGGGTGCAAAGCTCTCGAGATTCGTGCAGCGAAGAGTTTCCTCGAGGAGATCAAAAATCAGCACTCCTTGCGCAGCATGTGTCACCGTGAGACAACAACCATTCACCGCCACGCTATCCCCAATACGGACGCCATCGGCAATGCCCGGAGCGTGAATCGCCAATTGAGCCCCACCCTCAGCGATATTGAGCCACTCACAACGCCCATTTTCCTCAACAAGTCCTGTAAACATAAGCCAATCTCTCTATAACCCAATGCGCCTCGTGCAAACCAAATTCCCGCCGACGCCAACGAGGATTGATCCTGTTTCCTCCTTATTCGCTTTTGTGTTAAGCCACACTCCAACATGCCTACGCATTCACGCCTAAAAAGCCGTTTATTCTTTGCCAGCCTAGCATCCATCGCCTTCTTGACTCTCTGCCATCAGGCAGCTGGAGCCACCGAACCATCAGCGATTTTCCCCACAGCTATAGAAAAATATGCCGATAGCAACGTTACCAATGTAGTCCAGAAGCTCCTCGGACGGGTCCAGGCCGACCCCTTCAACCTCGTTGCGACCGCAATTTTTATCGCAGCAATCGTGCACACATTTGTTGCGGCAAAGTTTCGAGCTGTCTCCCACCGATTTGAAGTCGAATACGAACGGATACTCAGCGAGCCGGATGGGGCCGCACGCAATTCAAAGATATTGGATCAAAAAAAATTCCTCGCCGTGATTTTTCATTTTCTCGGTGAAGTGGAGGTGATCTTCGGCATCTGGCTCATCCCGCTCGCGCTCGCGATTGGTTTGATGAAAGGCCCCAGTGCTGTCTCGCACTATATCAACGGAGTGAACTTCACCGAGCCGATCTTCGTCGTGGTGATCATGGCGATCGCTGGTTCACGCCCGATCCTCTACTTCGCAGAGGGAGCGATGAAAAAATTTGCCGATATCGGGAAGGGTAGCCCTGCTGCTTGGTGGTTTGCGATTCTGAGCGTCGGTCCACTCTTGGGATCCTTCATCACAGAGCCTGCCGCAATGACGATCTGTGCCACCTTGCTCGCAGGCAAATTCTATGAACTCAAACCATCCATGAAGCTCAGCTACGTGACGCTGGGCCTACTCTTCGTGGACATTTCAATCGGAGGAACGCTCACCCATTTTGCCGCGCCTCCCGTAGTGATGGTTGCAAGCAAATGGAACTGGGACACGCCCTTCATGCTTCTCCACTTCGGCTGGAAAGCCACGATCTGTATTCTGCTTTCAAACACTCTCGCATTTGTGGCGTTCCGCCGAGAGCTCCTCTCCCTGAGAAATCCCGCACCCAGTCACACAGAAAAAACAAACCGAGTTCCTGCTTGGATCATTTTTTGCCATCTCGTCTTCATTGCTTTTGTCGTCTTGACCGCGCACTACGCCGCAATGGTCGTCATTATATTCATGTTTTTCCTGGCCTTTGTAACAGCCACCCAAAGAAATCAGGATGCAATCAACCTCCAAAGCCCAGTTCTTGTAGGGTTTTTTTTAGCAGGCCTTGTGATCCACGGCGGCTGCCAACAATGGTGGATCGAGCCGGTCCTCACGAGCCTGAATCCCACCCAACTCTTGCTAGGGTCGACCGCACTCACTGCCTTCAATGATAATGCTGCGATCACTTATCTGGCCTCGCTTGTGCCAAGCTTTTCCGATCATGCCAAGCTCGCTGTCGTAGCTGGAGCAGTGGCTGGCGGGGGACTCACCGTCATTGCCAATGCGCCCAATCCCGCAGGCCAATCGATCCTCCAATCCTATTTTGGAGCGAATGGTGTGGATGCCCTGAAACTTTTCCTCGCTGCCCTTATTCCAACCGCGATCTGTGTGGTGTTTTTTCTTCTGCTGCTCTGAGCCTTCAGTGCTTCGGGGCCTTCACCGTGCCAGCGTCAAGGTCCTCCCGGCGTCGCTGAATAATGCGATTGCCAATCTCCAGCACCATTTCCTCAAGCAGCAAACGAAGATGGCTCCCCGCGCGAAAATCCGATGGTGCAATATTTTTTACCCGATCCGCATGGGTACTGAGCTGGTAGCATTTTTTAAAGCTCGTGCGTGTAGGATCATTCGGATTGTAAACAGCAATCGCTTGGCCTCCATTGCGGCGCATGACGGTGAAGCAAGGCACATCGGTCGGACCGTCGCCAACATAGATCATGTTTTGAAACGGAACCGGACGCAGCAGTGGGTCCATGTGATCATTCACATCTTGATCGAGCTCGAGCATTCCTTTGTTGATGCGGAAAAGAAACTGGGTTTTCTGGGTGTGGCTGATCGCACGTTTCGGAAAGGTGATGCGGTCGTGCTCATCAACGGCGAACTCGCAGCCAAAAATTTTCCGCACATAAGGTGCGAGGCGGCTACCTTCGATGAGTTCCTTCATCCCCGAGGAAACAATGTAATGCTCAACGCGAATCCCATGCGCTGCATGCTCAGGAGTAATCAGCGTATTTTTTAGATCTTCGAACATTTCTGGCAAACCCGGATAAAATGTCAGGCGCGCCCCCAATTCACGAAGACGAGCATTCGTTGGACGGTCAATCTCAAGACAATCCAAGAGCACCTTCATATAAGCCAGTTCATGATCGTAACCCTGCAGTTGAACCAGCTCGCCGCATCGCTTCCAGAAGTGTGAAGGATCAATCCCAAAAACAGGAAAAATGGCCTCCTCCTGCATGTAAATGGGCGAGAGGGTCTGGTCGTAGTCGTATACAATCGCGATGGTATTCTGCGGAACGCTCATAAATGCCCCACGCTTCAAACAGAACGATCCCCTCTTGGCGACGAGAATCTAGCGATAACATGCCAGACAACCTCGCCTACAGGGATAATCCGAAGGCGGCATGAGCAAGCTTTGCAGCCTGCTCGATCTGAACTTCATCAATGATGACGGCAATTTTGATTTCCGATGTGGAGATCATTTGGATGTTCACCCCCCCATTGCCAAGACATTCAAATAATGTGGCAGCGACACCGGAATGCGAGCGCATGCCAATGCCGACAACACTAAGCTTAGCAATTCCACTTTTTTGGATGACCTCACCAGCACCGACTTCCTGTGCGACACGCTCGATGACCGGCCCGAGGTTCTCGAGTTCCTCCGAGCCCATCGTAAAGGAAATATCCGTCGTTCCACTGATGGAAATGTTTTGGACAATCACGTCGATGATTACATTCGCCTCGGAGAGAGCCGAAAATATGCGGGAAGCAGTGCCCGGCTTGTCGGGCACATGGGTAATGGTAACTTTGGCCTGTTTGCGTTCGAGGCTGATACCACGCACGACGACATTTTCTAATCCGATAGATTCTTCTTTCACGATGGTTCCTCTATTATTGTTAAAACTATTGCGCACCTCGAACGGCACTTTAAATTTTTTTGCGAATTCGACCGAGCGGGATTGCATGACCTTCGACCCGCTGCTGGCCATTTCCAAAAGCTCGTCGTAAGCGATCACATCAATCTTCCGGGCATCTGGCACAACACGAGGATCGCAGGTGTAAACGCCATCCACATCCGTGTAAATTTCGCACATATCAGCCCTCAGAGCCGCTGCAATGGCGATAGCCGTAAGGTCCGATCCTCCCCGTCCGAGCGTGGTGATCTGCCCTTCAAGTGTCTGTCCTTGGAATCCAGCTATGATGCAAACGTTGCCCTCATCGAGGAATTTGCGGACTTTTCGCGGGGCGATATTCGCAATTTTTGCTTTGGTATGCACGCCGCTGGTGATGATCCCCGCCTGCGCTCCAGTAAGCGACACAGCCTTGCCTCCTAGCGCATTGATAGCCATCGCGGTGAGAGCGATCGTGGTCTGCTCGCCGGTAGCGAGGAGCACGTCCATTTCCCGTTCGGCAGGCGAAGACGACACTTCCTTGGCAAGTTTGATGAGCCCGTCAGTAACGCCTGACATGGCTGAAACAACGACGACAACAGAGTTGCCTGCTTGCTGGGTCGCGAGCACACGCCGTGCAACGTTTAGAATCCGCTCGGGATTTCCAACCGAGGTGCCGCCGTATTTTTGAACAATCAATGCCATGAAAAAATCAGTTTTTGTCGAGTACCGCGCGCACGGCATCAAGATTGGCATCCGCCTCAGCTGGAGCAAACCCACCGAAGCTCACCGCAGTCTCGGTATCCTTGAGTCCATGTCCCGTGACAGTGAGAACGACTTTGGCACCCTCACGCAGAGCTGAGGCAAACGGACAGCCACTGCATCGCGCCTTGGAATGGCATTTCAACAAGCCGGCGACGCTGGCAGCACTCGCTGGTTCCACAAAGATACCTTCCTTGGAAGCCAACCAAGCCTGTGCAGAAAGGATTTCCTCATCCGTAACGATATCGATACATCCGCCGGATTCGCACGCCGCATCGTTTGCGCCCTCCCAACTGGCAGGGTTTCCAATACGAATGGCCGTAGCAATGGTATCCGGCCTATCGATCGGACGATTATAAAATATCGGAGCGGAGCCGGCAGCTTGAAATCCGACCATTTTTGGAAGGCGGGAAGAGCGCGCTGCGGCATGAAATTCGCGGTATCCCTTCCAATAGGCGGTGATGTTACCAGCATTACCCACCGGGAGAATATGAATATCCGGCGCATCGCCGAGGTCTTCGATGATTTCGAATGCGGCGGTCTTCTGGCCCTCGATGCGGTGGGGATTTATGGAATTCACAATCGCCACGCCGTCAATGCCTCCGAACTCCCGCACGATACGCAAGGCATCGTCAAAGTTTCCACGAATCGCGACAACTTTGGCACCGTAAACAAAAGCCTGCGCCAGTTTGCCAATGGCTATTTTCCCAGCGGGCAAAATCACAGCACATTGGATTCCAGCCCTAGCGGCATAAGCCGCAGCTGCCGCGCTGGTATTGCCTGTGGAGGCACAGATGACCATCTTGGCCCCGTCCTCAACAGCCTTGGAAATGGCGACCGTCATGCCGCGATCCTTGAAGGAACCTGTGGGGTTCAAACCCTCAAATTTTAGATAAACCTCAGCTCCCGCCTTTTCACTGAGCCGGGGTGAGTGAATGAGAGGCGTTGAACCCTCACTGAGAGATATCACCGGCGTGGCATCACTGACCGGCAAAAATGGCCGATAGCGGTGTATGACACCCTTGTCATTGAGGGGCTCGTTCACGCGAAGGTCTCCATGTGGAGAAGGAGTGGAATTCCCTTCACGCAGGAGAGGGAAGCCAACTCGTTGGCTGTTTTTTTCATCGGTCCGTAGGGTGCATCATGCAGCGTGAGAATGAGAGGCACTGCGCCATCAACGAGTCCCTCAGGCTGGATCACAGAAAGAATGCCAATATCCACTTTGGCCAATGTTCCTGCAATCTGCGCCAACACGCCTGGGCGGTCCTCCACGCCAAGGCGAAGGTAGTATTTTGATATGGTATCATCCACCGGCTTGCAGCGCCCATAGAGGTCGTGCGCCGTGAAACCTACGCAACGGCGTGGCGATTGCATGAAGGCGGCCGCCTCGGCAAGGTCGCCCAAGACGGAACTTGATGTCGGATCTTGACCGGCTCCGCGACCATAAAAAAGGGCCTCACCAACAATATCGCCTTTCACAGCAACGGCATTGAATACACCATTCACCGAAGCAAGCACATGGGTTTTAGGAATGAGCGTCGGCACCACGCGCACCTCGATAAATCTGCCTTCATCAGCTTTAATCGACGCCAACAGCTTGATGCGGTAGCCAAGTTCGTTTGCAAATTGGATGTCGGCCGCGGTGACTTTTTCGATTCCCTCGACAAGAACATCATTCGGATCGATCCAAAATCCGTACGCCAGCGAGGCTAGAATGATCGCCTTGTGAGCGGCATCCCAGCCATTCACGTCCAGTGCAGGGTCAGCTTCCGCATAGCCCATTTTCTGAGCCTCTGCGAGCACAGGAACAAAATCCAGCCCCTCATCGGTCATGCGACTCAAAATGTAATTGCTCGTCCCATTTAAGATTCCATGAATCGCCTCAAAGCGGTTGCCGACAAATCCCTCGCGGACGGATTTAATGATCGGAATGCCCCCAGCCACTGCTGCCTCATAAAAAACGGGGACACGCGCTTCAGAGGCCTGCTCAAAAATCTCGCGCCCATGCTCGGCTAAAAGCGCCTTGTTGCCAGTGATCACAATCTTTCTCGCAGCGATGGCTTTTTTAACAAAAGCGAGCGGGACATCAATGCCACCCATGAGTTCCACAACAACATCAATCGAGGAATCCGAGAGGAGATCATCGGGCGATGCCGTGAAAAGCTCGGCGGGAGCCTGCACATCGCGCGCTTTTGCAAGGTCACGCACAGCAATCTTGCGCACTTCAAACTGAACCCCGATGCGCTGTTCAAGAAGCGCAGCGTTGCGGAGGAGGTTTTTGTAAACCCCAGCTCCGACTGTTCCAAACCCTGCCAGCCCTATGCCGATTTTTTGAATCATTGAGAAGCGTGGCATATCAGCGTCCCGACGTGAGCCTGTAAAGCCAGAACGCGCCCAAATTCTTCAAACGGCACTTGCGTCGAGTTCGAAAGTATGAAAGGTTGCATTGTCTTTTATGCCGACATAGCTCAGTGGTAGAGCAGCGGTTTTGTAAACCGCCGGTCGTCGGTTCGAATCCGACTGTCGGCTCTCCCTCCCCCACGTCTTCTTTAACGCCTGTTGCACCTCGTGCAACAATGGGGAAGATTAAATTTGAATCAGCCTACTGAACCCGACTTCCAGCATTCCCAATTATGTCCAACAACGATTCTCCTGATTCCTCTGTTTCTGATTTCGGTACTCCATTTCAAACACTAATCGACCACTGCCAGGCGAACGAACTCAGCTTTGCCATTTTCCGCGAGGAGAAACGGATTCGGCTCAATATCTGCCGCAAGCATGCACTCTACACCTGCCATTTGAGGGTTTCGAATGATGATGAGATTTTTCAAATCCATCTGAACTACCCCGTCCTCGCAAAAGATGAAAAAATGCATGCCAGCGTGATGGAGTTTATTACGCGAGCAAACTACGGGCTTATTCTTGGCGGATTTGAGGCGGACCTGCGTGACGGCGAGGTTCGCTACCACATCAGCCACTTGATTACTGACGAGTGCCTGAAGGATGAAGTCATCCACCGCATCATAGGCTCAGCACTCTCGACCGCCGACCGCTATTTCCCCGCCTACATGCGTGTGCTTTTCGGTGGCGAAACCCCAGAGGACGCTGTGTTTCTGGCCGAACTCGATTTGAATACTCAGGATGTGGACAGCGAATCCAGTTCCGCTGAAAATCCTGCTTCCCCCCCACCCAAGGCCTCCAAGCGAAAACCCCGAAAAAAACGCAGCAAGCGGGATGATTCCAGCTCCGCGGAATCCTGAGGACACGCGCCTTTGACGTTTTGACAGTTCCAAAAGACCAAGGATACAGGATCAAAAAATCGCGAAATCGCTTGGATTCTTTATTTTTCCACCGACTTTAAGCTTTTATTATGGATACAACTTTGCTTGTTTTAGCTGCCGGCATGGGCAGTCGGTATGGGGGCTTAAAGCAAATGGACGGCGTGGGGCCCAGCGGGGAAACCCTGCTCGACTACTCGGTTTATGATGCAGCCCACCGCGGATTCAATAGGGTTGTTTTTGTGATCCGCCGAGATTTCGAAGAAGATTTTCGCGACCGCGTGGGACATCGCTATGAGGATCGCATGGATGTAGGTTACGCATTCCAACAGATCAATGACTTGCCCGCTGGATTTGCCGTACCCGAGGGACGCACGAAACCCTGGGGGACAGGTCATGCAATCCTCGCTGCTCGCGAGGCTGTGGACACTCCCTTCATGGCAATCAATGCAGATGATTTCTACGGTCGCGACGCTTTTGATGCGGTGGGCGAATTTTTGAAAGCACATGACGAAAACGGGACTCGTTTTTGTATGGGCGGGTACCGACTTGATGCGACCCTCTCTGAGCACGGGAGCGTATCGAGGGGAGTCTGCCAGGCAGATGCAGACGGGCTGCTGATAACGGTGCGCGAGCACACGCAAATCCAACGCACGGTGCAAGGCATCACGGATTTGGCGACCGGCGTGGGATTCGGCGGTGCAGAGCGAGTTTCCATGAACTGCTGGGGCTTCACTCCAGAGGTCTTTCCATTATTGGAAGGTGGTTTCAAAACCTTTCTTGAAGATCAAGGCTGTGGGGAGAAATCGGAATTCTACATTCCAAGTGCCGTGGAGGGCATGATCACTAGCGGCGTGGCAACAGTCCAACTTGTACCGGTGGAGAACCAATGGTTCGGCGTAACTTATCGTGAAGACCGACCAATCGTCGCCGAAGTATTAGCCGACCTAACGGCCAAGGGGCAGTATCCCACCCCACTAGGCTAAGAGCAGCGCCACGTTCTCAGTCGGACCGACCAATCCACAGCAGCAGCATGCACGCAGAGTAGCCACCCCAGAGCGGCATGGGCGTCAAGTTAGCGGCCCACGGTCTTTCAAAATCGATTTTTTCGGTTTTTTGCGACGGAGCAAAAAAGCGTTTTTGTCCTCGAGTAGCCACTCAAACTCCT
>VFJO01000176.1 GCA_009886045.1 Verrucomicrobiota bacterium | reverse complement strand
TAGAATCTCCGGAGGCACACTCAATATGTCGAATTTCAACGACACGGTCGGAGCCTTCACCATCACCAGCGGCAGGCTCAACGGCACCGGAACCCTCACCGCAAATGGCTACTCTCTCCAAGGCGGCACGATCAATCAAAGGGGTCGGGCATTAATTATTGACATTTAACAAACTGCCAATCGCTTTTAGCATAAAATATGCTGGCAAGAAACAGTCCCGCATATTGTCACATGTTGGTTCATTTCTTAGCGGATTTGCCTTTTGTTTCGAGAAACGAGACCGAGGGCAGAAGGTAGGTGCCGTGCGGGCCGCGGGCGGTGAGGTTGGCGACGGTTTCGCGGATCATGCCGTAGGCGAGGCTGGCTCCGGTGACTCGCATGAGGCAGTTGCGTTTGGTTCTATTTTGTAGGCTCAATGTTTTGTTTGCCGGACACTTTGGTTGGTAATTGTGTTCCATCCCACAAAGTCCCGCTCTCCAAGGATTCGATCATTTTTCGGTTTTCAGCGATCCACTCATCCAAGGGGATATGCGTGTATGACGAAACGCAGAAGACCCTGTCGCGGGGGCTGGCGGCAGCAGCAAGACGCTGAATCGATGTGAGCAATTCCATCGCCTCATCGACTCGGCCGACCATTGCATAGGGGATGTGCATGGCTTGTTGGTGGTTGAGCCTTCGGATGATCAACTGAGAGCCTTCGACTGCCTTGCGGTTTTCGTAGAGTTCGATGAGTTGTTGGTATTCTTTAACTGGTATTGTCTGCCCGGTGCGGCGTTGGGATTCGATGCGGTTGAAGGCATCGACAAGAGCACTTGCGGGGTTATCTTCAACGATCGCCAGCTTTTTGTAAGCATCGGCGGCAATCGAGTATTTCTGATTGGCCATAGCCAGTTCCCCGAGCGTATCCAGCAACGGCTTTTGAACTTTTGGATCGGGTGTTTTTTGAAGGGCTTCCAGTCGGCTTAGTGAAATGTCGATGGCATCTTCCAATCGTCTCTTGACCTGCAGGAAGGCGATCAATTCCTTGTAAGGCTCGGAGTAGAAAGGATCGAGTTCGACAGCTCGACGGAGGCTCTGCTCGACTTCATCGATGCGGCCGAAGGCGCGCCGCAGCTGGGCAATGGCGTAGTGGCTCTCAGCACGGTCCCCGAATTCGCGCAAGAGGTCCTGGGCGGCTTCTTCGGCGCGGGGTTCGTCCAAGTCCTTGCCGGCCTGCTCGCATTCGCGGAGGAGAAAATCGAATCCGCCGGGGTTGTAATCCCGGATTTTTCGGCGGAGTTGGTCATATTCCATAGCGATCTGGTTTTCAGGGGATCGCAACTCGCCTTCCCAGACGAGAATCTGCTCCTTGAGCGCAATGCGGGGGTCGTAATGAATCTGGCACTGGGGTTTCACGCCGAGTTCCTTTTCTGCCACTTCAAGGCGTTCCTCCAGCAGACCTGCGCGCTCCTTGAAGATCGGTGGCACAGGGGTGGCGACGGTCAAAATCTGGGGCGGACGGGTGTTTTTCGGGTTGAGGAGGGCGCGAGCGACTCCGGCGACGCCGTGGATGTTCTGGTCGTTGAGGGCGTAGAGGAGCACTACGAGTTGGGGCAGGTGCAGGGTGCAGATGCCGCCGACCTCGGTGAGGCCGGTGCGGGAGTCGATGAGCACATAGTCTGGCTGGTAGGTTTGCTCGATGGCGGCTTTCCAATTTTCCACGAAGCGTTCGCCCTCGTGGCGCTCGTAGAGAGCGGTCCAGTCGATCGAAGCGCGGTCACGGTTGTAGGCTGCATCTTTTTTTCCACAGCCCATGAGCCAGAGATTACCTCGGAGGTGGACGCCGGCGGGGCGGCATTCCTGGACAAAACGGGTGATGTCTGGAGCGCGGTTCGTTTGAAGATACTCGGTGACATACTCGACCACACCGGGGTGCCCCTTTGAGCAGCCCAAGCCTTCAAAGGAATCCAGGCCTGGAGCCTCGAGGTCGAAGTCGATCACCAGCACGCGGCGGCCTTGTTTGGCCATGAGTGCGGCGACGTTGGTGAGTGCCATGGTGCGGCCGACGCCGCCCTTGTAGGAATAGAATGTGACCCAGAAGGTGTTCATGCAATTTCAGCGGCGCAAAAGGCTGTGGCGGGGTTGAAGCGGGTGGATGCAGGTGCGCGGGTGGATTCTGCGCTGAAGGGGCCAACGCGTCCTCGACTGTGAGGGAACCTCTCAGGCAGTTCTTTTTCCCACAATTCATCCAGTTGGGGGCAGAGGCGCCCGGGGTTCCTTTGCCCAGCCGTCCATTCCTTGACCCAATCGGGCATAATCCGGTGGTGCGCGACGATGGCGAGCAGAATGGAGAGGGATTTGGAAGGGCGCTGGGCTCCACGGCGCCAGCGGTAGATGGTTTTTGCGCCGAGCCCGAGAAGCTCGCAGAGTTCGTCCTCCTTCAAGCCTGTCATTTCGACCAACTCGAGGACTTGATCGGGAGTGAGCGATCCGAGGGTTTTCACCAACTCGGCTTCGATGGTCTCCCGGGCTTCGCGGGCGTAGACGGCCTCGCCGCATGCTTCGCAAATCCGGGCGGGGAGGTGCTTGACGAGGAGTTGGCGTCCGTCGCCAAGGTCCTCGGTGTAGTCTTGGAAGCCCTCGCAAAGCGTTCCCTCGAAGCAGGCTGGGCAGGTGTTTTCCGGCAAATAATCCATATCGTCGTTCATCGCGGGAGGGGTGTAGTAGTGTGTTTGTGCAGGGTGGAGATGGTTAGGATTCTCTGTTCAAGGACGAGACATGCATAAATCTCGGCGTCATCGGCGTCGGGCAGTTCCAAATTCAAGTGAATCATCCAAGAAGGGTGGAGTTCGGCGGTGTCATCCTTGTGTTTCCGGTAAACTGCCCGGCCAGACTCGAAGTGGGCGAGAAGTTGGTCGCAGATATATTTTTGGGATGGGCCATTCAGCCGGGTGCAGTAGCGCAAGGCTGGTCCACTGAAACTCACATTCCCGATCTTGAGCCAGGCCGTGGCCTTGGCACGAATCTCGGCGGGGGTGGGAGGCGGCAAGTTCATTGGTGGGAACCCGCTTGGTTTTCGTCTTGGCACGAGTGGAAATCATCAGAAGCACACGCGACAATCGGATCAATTGATCTAATTGTCAATGAAAAATAGAAGGTGGGATTATTTTTTGGATCAATTGATCTTTGATGAGATGTTTTCATCAACCCTCTGGTGAATTCCGCCGTTGCCAAGAAGGGTGGCGAGGGTGCTTTATTCGGGGGATTTCCTAAGAAATTCATTTTGCGGTGGACTTTACAGATTTGCCTTTTGTTTCGAGAAAGGAAACGGACGAAAGGAGGTAGGTGCCATGCGGACCGCGGGCGGTGAGGTTGGCGACGGTTTCGCGGATCATGCCGTAGGCGAGGCTGGCTCCGGTGATTTGCATGAGGAGTTCACGCTTTTCGGTGGGGTAGTCGAAAAAAGGGTCAGTCCCGCGTATTGTCGCATTTTGGTTCATTTTCGTTGGATTGAAGTTCTATGGCAGGCGAAGCGTATAGGCTTCGCTCGATTTGGGGTTTTGGAAGGCGGTGATGCAGCTGTGGCAGAGGACGACGTTGACGCTGTGGCGGGTAACGAGTAACTGGTGGCGGGTTGAAGACGATGTTGGATTTTGGATGGTTGTTGGAATTCAAAATTCAAAATTGCTCATTCAAAATTTCGCAGCCTGTGCGGAGAGTGCGTTTCCAAGAGATCATGGGGTGTTTTAATTTTGGATTTTGGATGATGGATTTTGGGTTTATTCAAAACTCAGGATTAGTAGGATTAGCAGGACTCGGGCAGGAAGAGACTCAGAGTTCAGTTTTCAGTTCGGGCGAAGAGGCTCACAAACTTTTATTTTAGAGTGTGGAATCATGCGTAGCGAGAAGCGTTTTTCTGTGCGCATAAAACATCAGCAAACTAGAGATTTTTTCATGTATTCGCACTGCGTCGATTTAATATCAAGGTTGCTGGTAACGAGTAACTGGTGGCGGGTTGAAGACGATGTTGGATTTTGGATTTTGGATTTTGGATTTTGAATGGAGGGTTGGCGGATTCGATAAGGCGAAGGATATGTGTGATCATTTCGCCTGCAACCCTAACAAGACTGGTTGGACATCTACGGGGGGAGGAGAAAAATATTTTTAGACGATCTTATCCAACACCGCATTCTTGAACCACGCTGGGACTTGGTGCGTTTTTAGTTCAAGTATTTGCCCATCGGTGATTTCAGCTAACCAAGTGTGAGTGCCGTCGGCGTTGTTGCTGGAGTTGTCGAAAATATAAGCTCTGTTTGTGTGTCTGACCGCCTCGATGAGTAGCTCTAGAGATTTGTAATAGCGCGTGATGATTTTTTCTGAGGGGACATCGTGCCCTTTCAACGCGACACGGTTCGCCACACGGGAGACATTGATTTCTGGGGCGTCTGTGGCGACATAGTAGAGATAGGTGCGGTAACCGGCCTGCTGGGCTTTTGCGAGCAAATCCACTTTGCTAGGGTGGGACATCACTGTTTCAAAGGTAAAGGTCAGTCCGGCTTGTAGAAGTTTCCCGCGAATGAAGTCCACAAGCACACTGGCGAAGTAAGAATTGATAACCCCAGGAGGAAAAAAGAGGCAACCTTCCGCAAAGGTCAGACTCTCTGCTGCTTTAGAAAAGCTTTTGCCATGCAGTAATTGTGATCCCGTGAACGCGGACAGCGGCCGCGCAAATTTTTTTCTGTAAAAGTGGCTGATGACTTTTTCTGAAGGTGGCTGTTTTTGTGTTTCTTGGTTTGGTTTCTGTTAGTTCAGGGAGAGGTATGCTTTGC
>VFJO01000222.1 GCA_009886045.1 Verrucomicrobiota bacterium | reverse complement strand
CGCGGTGGCTGTGAACGGCGGCCAATTCACCGTCAATGGCGCGGTCGGCAATGGCGGAGTCACGGTCGCCAGCGGCGCGCGGCTCGGCGGCAATGGAACGATCTCTGGGGCAGTCAGCATCGCCAGCGGCGGCACGCTCGCCCCTGGCAACAGCCCCGGCATCATCAGCACCGGAGACCTTTCCATGGCCGTAGGCTCCACGCTCTCAGCGGAAATCACCGGATCGGGCGCGATGGCCGGAACGGATTACGACCAGGTTAATGTCACCGGCACCGTCAGCTTGCTCGGCAACCTCTCCTTGACACTCACAAGCTACATGCCGACCGAGGGGCAACTCATCTTCCTGATCAACAACGATCTCACCGATACCATCACAACCGGCTTCGCCAATGTGAACAGCGGCTCGCTGAGCAATAGCAAGGAGTTCAACCTCGCGGGGGAGCGCTGGTTCATCAGCTACGAGGCCAACTACAACGCCGGCACCGGCAGCACCTTCACAGGCGGCAACGATGTGGCACTCTACGCCATCCCCGAGCCCGGCACCTGGGCCCTTCTAGCCATCAGCCTGACGACCGCCATAGCCCTACGCCGCCGCCGAGCGCACTCGTAACCCAAGGTAGGGGCGCCGCGCCGCCGGTGCCCCAAGCCTCAGCCGCAAAGCGGCGTCTCTGCGGGATACAAAGGCGGCGTTGCCGCCCAAGTCGGAGCCGCACATTCAGCCAGGGCAAAAGCCTCTCCCCGGGGAACTCTGGCACATCGCGGCGCTCTCGGTTCTATCCCGATCCTTGGTGGCTCGTGGTGAGTCGTCTCTGGCCCTCCCCGTGCTCGAAGCTCAGGCGCTCCTCCTTCCGAGGAACCAAAAAGCGCAACTCCTTCTTTGCGAGTGTCGGCAGAGACTGGGTCTGCTCGAGGAAGCTCTCGACTCCGCCTACGCTGCCATCCATCCCTTCCATGGTAACGACCCGATTGCTCTGCTCAAAGCGGCTGAACTGGAGACGCTGACCGGTCGCCCAAAAAATGCGCGCAAGCTTCTCCAACAGGCCGTTCCCGAAATGGAGCGATTTCCACAGCATCGATTGCTACAGGCGAATGTTCTCATCTTCCTGCGGGACTGGCCGGAGGCTGAGGCGATCCTTGAGGTTCTGGCAAAGGACTATCCCGAAGACGCCTATATCCGCTATCGCCTCTGCCGCTGCCATGTGGCCCGCTCCCATTGGCAGGAGGCCTTCGACCACGCCATCGAGTCCATCCGGCTCGAGCCCTCAAGAGCCTTGGTTCACGAACTGCTTGGGTATGCTCTGCACGGAATGGGGATGCTGGAACAGGCGAGAACAGCCTTTGAGAATGCCTCGATGCTCTCCCCCCAATGGTCCCGGCCCAAGGCGATGCTGGTGGCCTTGGCTCGGAAAATGGGATGCACTCAAATCGTGATTGATCATCTGCAGGCCGACTACCGGAAGACCAAACAGGAAGCTCCTAACTAAACCCGAATCCGGCGATTGAAGAATTCTGACAGAATGAACCGAATTACCAGAATGATTTAAAAAGCAATCGTCGGACCTGAAACTCCCCCCCCCCGCTTCTGGTATCATGCTTCACCGGAAAATCGCTGCAAATAGGACTTTCAGCGCTGATTCATCAAGGCGCCAAAGCAAAACTGACACAGAAAATGCCGTTACAAAGCTCTGAAATCATATGCTGCTCAAGCAACATAACATTTTTGCTCGTTGTAACGGTCATCCGAAGCCTTGTAACGTTTATCCGAAGCGTTGTAACGGTCATCCGGAGCATCGGAACAGCCATCTGACACGATTTTTGACTTGGAAATCATATGGAAATCTTAGGTTGCTTTAGCAACAGAACATTACTTTGCTCTGTCTCAACGCAACAACGCTCTGTTCGAGTGTGACAACGCGATGTTTTGATGTGTTGCTTGCGCAACAGAGCATTTCATGCCGATTTTCGAATGATTCATACGACAAGCGCCTCGCATTTGGAGAGTGCGCAGGCGTCTGGTCGTTGTGCATCGGTATGCTTTTTCACTGCGATGGGTAGACTGCGAACAATCGTATCAGTTTCCACACGGCCGAGACGGCCATGCTCTCTTCTTTTGCGACACAAAGTCCAATTTCAAAGAGACATTGGTATGAGCCTTGATAACCGCTCCAAATCCGGCCGAACATGCGATTCGTCGACGATTTCGTGCGATTCGTCGATTTTCTATTGCAGCAATTTTTCCCTGAGACCAATTGGGTTAGTAGCCGAATCTTGAAACCCAACCAAACCATCCACCATTCCCATGCTCATCGCCCACTTTAACAAGGCAAGCCTCGGAAACCATCAGACTCCAGCACCCCGGAAAAGTTTGCAAAATCATGGACAGCAAAATCATTTTATCTGGGGCATGTGCAATCGGCGGATCGAATGGTTTGGGTGCCAGTGTCGTCTGAAAGCGATTCCGCACCGCCCGTGGCTGAAAAATGGGACGACACGGCGGTCATCCCTCCAAGTGTTGAGGGGCGCTGCCGCGCGCCAGCGCGCTTCGTTCCAATTGGAGGGATGACCTCCGTGTCGTCCCAAGCCTCAGCCGCAAAGCGGCGTCTCAGGGTTTGCAAAATCATGCACAGCAAAATCATTTTATCTGGGGCATGCGCAACTGGCAGCTCGAGTGGTTTGGGTGGCAGTGCTGTCTGAAAGCGATTCCGCGCTGCCTGTGGCTGAAAAATGGGTCAGGCGAGGACGCTGACCCTCCAAGCCGTCGACGCCCGTCTTCATAGCCGATCCACTCCCATAATCCTCCTGTGTATCCTGCAAATTGATTCGCTGCGCTCACCCTTCGGGCTGCCTGCAGCAGTCTTTCTCCGCTCCGCTCCGATTCTGTCCAAACCTTCTTCAAACGCTCCGTGGTTAATTTCCTCCCCATTCCCACCCCTTTGACCTGTTCGTCGCATTTTTGTTTTTCCTCCAACACCCCGTAAATCCTCCTGTAAATCCTGCACATCCTGTCCTCCTGTCTAAAAAAATCCCCTCTCGACATGACCGCACGAGCGAGTAACATTTCACCATGAAAGCTCTTTCTGATGTCACAAGAGATGCCTTGGAATTACCTTCTGCCCAACGGTTCACGCTTGCGCGAATCCTCCTAGATGTTTCCGAGATCGGAGACCAGCCTGATCCAACCGTCGAAGAGGCGTGGGATCAAGAGATCAGCAGGAGGATCGACTCCATCCATGACGGCAGCGCAAAATTCAAGAGCACCACAGAAGTATTCGCGGAACTCGACCGTCGGTTTCCAGGATGAAACTCCACATTCTTCACGCAGCAGAAGAAGAATTATCCGAGGCCATTCAGTATTACGAGGATATCACGCCCGGACTTGGTCTTCGCCTTAAAAACCAAGTGAAACAAGGCATTCATTGGATTGAGGCCAACTGCGAGTTGCCACGCATCCGAGCAAAAGGATACAGAAGGGTCAATTGCAAATCCTTTCCCTACTATATCGCCTACTTGGTCCGCCATGATGAGATATTCCTTGTAGCCATCGCGAATGGATACAAGCGTCCTGAATATTGGATGAAAAGAAAGAGTCTCGCTTAGTTTGAAGGTAAAGAATATTGATAAATCAATAATCTTCATCAAAAAACAAGTATATCAAACCGTCACACATTCCGGAGGGTTTTGAAGTGTTTTTGGCAGGACCCGCCTGCTACATCAACGGCGAATTTGAGTGCGATCAAGCGCAATAGGGTGGAATGTGACGATTTTGTAAGAATATGGAGGGTTGGCAAAATCATGGACAGCAAAATCATTTTATCTGGGGCATGTGCAACTGGCAGCTCGAGTGGTTTGGGTGCCAGTGCCGTCTGAAAGCGATTCCGCACCGCCCGTGGTCGAAAAATGGGACGACACGGCGGTCATCCCTCCAAGTGTTGAGGGGCGCTGTCGCGCGCCAGCGCGCTTCGTTCCAATTGGAGGGCGGTGCTCCGTCGCCGCCTAAGCCTCAGCCGCAAAGCGGCGTCTCAAGATCGGCAGAAAAATTTAACCACGGAGGACACGGAGAACACGGAGGAAATTTCAAGCTGATACAAAAACCTTCCCCTGCTTTCAGCCGACTTCCATTTGCTGCAAAACCTCATTTTCTACTCCGTGTCCTCCGTGCTCTCTGTGGTTAATTCTGCTGGATTTTCGCTCCTCTGGCCTGTTCGTCGCGGATTTTGACCTGTTCGTCGCTTTTTTTCATTTTTTTCTATGCGTTTTAGAGCGGCGTCCGTATCAAAATCGAAAATGAACTCACGCTTCACCAATCCGACACTCCGCTTCGCTACCGCACTCTGCCTGCTTCTGCTCGCAGCCGCTCACCCTACTTTTGGGGCTGTGACTTTTACTGGAGACGCCTACAATGATGGCACCTCGGTTTTTGTCGGCGACACCAGCCAAGGCAGCCTGACGATCGATGACGGGAGCAGCCTGTCGAACATAGTTGGCACTGTGGGCAGCCAAGCCAGCAGCAACGGCACGGTGAATGTGAGCGGCGGCACTTGGACAAACTCCGGCAGCCTTACCATAGGCGACTCCGGCACTGGCAGCCTCACGATCAGTAATGGAAATGTGTCGAATACAGATGGCACCGTGGGCTCCTTGGTCGGCAGCACCGGCACGGTGACTATGAGCGGCGGTAATTGGACCAACACCGGCGACCTGAACATAGGTAAAGACGGCACAGGCACGCTCAATCTGAGTGGCACAGGAAACATTACGAGCGGCTATAGCCTTTTGGGCACCGAGGCCGGCACCGGCACGGCTAATGTAAGTGGTGGCACATGGACGATTGACGGAGTAGAAATAGGAGTCTATGGCACTGGCACGCTCAACCTCTCAGCTGGGAATGTAACGGTGACAGGTGCAGGAGGCTGGGGTAGTTATCTGGGCTTTAATGCTGGGGCTCTTGGCACAGCAAATGTGAGTGGTGGCACATGGGCAACCAATCAGGAACTCTCCATTGGCGGCGATGGTGGCACAGGTATTCTAAACCTCAGCGGCAGTGGGCTTGTGACGAATACCGAAGGATATATGGGTGGTTATCCTGGATGGCCTGATGCCGGTGTCGGCATAGCAAATATTAGCGGAGGCACTTGGACAAACAGTGGAAATCTCACAGTCGGACTTATCGGCAATGGCACGATCAACCTGACCGGAAACGGGACAGTTTCCGTCGGCGGCTTGCTGACACTGGCCCGCAATGCAGGCTCCACCGGCACGCTGAATCTCGGCAACGGCACCGCCGCTGGCACGCTCAGCGCCGCAACGATCACTGGCGGCAACGGCACCGCCGTGGTGAACATTAACCAAAGTGGCAGCTACACCCTCGGCTCAAACATGACCGGTAGCCTCTCGCTCAACCACATCGGCACTGGCAACACCACCCTCACAGGCACAAATACCTATACTGGCAACACCACCGTCTCCGCCGGCCAGTTGGCCGTGAACGGAACTCTTGCCAGCACCGCCACGGTCCAAACCGGCGCCAAGCTGACAGGCTCAGGCTCGGTCGGCGGCCTCATCATCAACTCCGGCGCCACAGTGAACCCCGGCAACTCCCCCGGCGAGTTGACTGTCACGGGCAACGCCGTGTGGAACGCCGGCGGCCACTACGATTGGGAATCCATGGCCATCAACACCAACGCCGGAACCCAAACAGCCGCCGGAACCGATTGGGACTTCATAGACATCACCGGCACCCTCACGCTCGGAGGGCTCTCGATCGGCAACAAATTCAACCTGGACCTCATCTCCCTGTCGTCAAACACCACCGCGGGTCAAATCGTTGGGTGGGATTCCACCGTCGGTAGCACCTGGCTCATCGCTCGCGCCGCGAGCGGAATTTATTTGGACTCCAGTCTCGTCGGCATGAACCAAAATTACTCCACCCTCTTCAACATCAACACGGCAGGCTGGACCGGCAGTCTCCCAGGCGGCGGCTTCCAAGTCACCACGCTCGGGAACACCACGGACCTCTACCTACAAGCCATCGCGAGCGCCGCCGTCCCCGAGCCCGGCCAAGTCGCCGCCTCCCTGCTGCTCCTGTGCGGCCTCGGCATCTACCTCTGGAGGAAGAAAAATGCAGCGCAGACAAAACGCCAGCACTCGTAACCCAAGGTAGGGGCGCCGCGCCGCCGGTGCCCCAAGCCTCAGCCGCAAAGCGGCGTCTCTGCTGGAT
>VFJO01000037.1 GCA_009886045.1 Verrucomicrobiota bacterium | reverse complement strand
GAACGGAAGTGTGGCATCGGCGATGGCCTCCAACGACTGCCTCAAACCAGGCAACTCTGCGACTGGGGTTGGATCAAGCGGCTCCCGGGCATCACGGCGCTCTTTTTGTATTCCTACGACTCCAAGAATAAGAATAGTGATTGGCAGTGCCAACGCCACAGCCAGCAAGCCCGCAATTTGAAAAACACGTGGGTTGAGGTGGAACTTTGGCAGGGGTTCCTCGGGATTTGGTTCTGGATCGACCGCTTTCATTCCTCAACGAAATACCCCTCCCCCTGCCTCAAGGCCAATGGAAATCGAGCATCGTTTTATTTTGGATTCGCAGCTTCAGGTTGACCATCCCTTTTATGTATCGGATAATCCGCGCCTTTTCATGGCTATAGAAAACACGCGCAACTTTTGCATCATCGCTCACATCGACCACGGTAAGACTACACTTTCAGATCGCCTTTTGGAGGTAACGGGAACGATTCAAAAGCGCGAGTCCCAAGAGCAACTCCTCGATGCGATGGATCTCGAACGTGAGCGTGGAATCACGATCAAAGCTCATCCCATCGCGATGGAATACACCTCGAAGAACGGTACCCATTATAAGCTCAATCTTTCCGACACGCCCGGGCATGTGGATTTTTCCTATGAGGTCTCTCGCTCCCTCGCGGCTTGCGAAGGCGCCCTCCTCATCATCGATGCCGCCCAGGGCGTCGAGGCTCAGACGGTCGCAAATGTGCATCTTGCAGAGAAGCAGGGTCTCAAACTCATCCCTGTCATCAACAAGATCGATCTCCCGAACGCGGATGTGGAAAACGCCAAACGCCAACTCGAAGATATCCTCGCGATACCCGCTGAGGAGGCGATTCTTGCAAGCGCCAAGGCTGGCATCGGCATTGAAGATATTCTGGAAGCCGTCATCGAGCGCATCCCCCACCCCTCAGGCAATCCCGAAGCTCGTCTGCGCGCGCTGACCTTTGATTCCCACTTCGACACATACCGCGGTGTCGTCATTTACACCCGGGTCATGGATGGCACCATAAAGGCTGGGGATCAGGTGAAGCTCATGGCGACGAATTCCAACTACGAGGTTAAGGAGGTGGGAGTTTTCAAGCCGCAACAGCCAAAATTTTTTGCCCGTGAAAAGCTCATTGCGGGCGACATCGGCTACGTCATTGCAAACATTAAAACTTCTTCGGAGGTGAAGGTAGGCGACACGCTCACGAGTGCTCGCCAACCCGCAGAGCATCCCTTGCCGGGATTTCAAGTGGTCCAACCGATGGTCTTTAGCGGAATTTATCCAATCAACACTGCGGATTTCGAGCATCTCAAAGCCTCCATGGCAAAGCTCCAACTCAACGACGCCGCATTCCAATTCATGGCAGAGTCCAGCATCGCTTTGGGCTTTGGATTTCGCTGCGGATTCCTCGGCCTGCTTCACATGGAAATCATCATCGAGCGCCTCCGCCGCGAGTTCGATATGGACATCATCGCCACCTATCCATCCGTTATTTACGAAGTCCATCGCACAAATGGAGAGGTGCTCCGTATTGACAATCCCGACCAACTCCCCGACCCCAGCGTGATCGAGGAAATTCGCGAACCAATGGTTCGTTGCTTCGTGATGATTCCGAACGAGTACATCTCACCCATGCTTCAACTCATCATGGAAAAACGTGGTGAGGTCAGCCACACCGAGTCGATTGATACAAAGCGCGTCACGCTCACAGCGGATCTTCCGCTCAACGAAATCCTCGTGGATTTTGTGGATAAAATGAAGTCCATCACGCGCGGCTACGGTTCGATGGACTATGAACAATCAGGCTACAGGGCGGCAAAACTCGTGAAGCTCGAAATGCTAGTCAACGCCGAGCCGGTCGATGCCTTTTCCTCGATCGTCCATCGCGAGAAAGCCGAGTCCCGAGGCAGGGCGCTTGCTACGAAGCTCAAAGAAGTCATCCCGCAACAACTTTACCAAGTCGCCATACAAGCCGCCGTCGGCGGAAAAATCGTGGCCCGCGAGAGCGTGAGTGCCTTGAGGAAAAATGTGACCGCAAAGTGCTATGGCGGAGACATCAGCCGCAAGCGCAAGCTCCTCGAGAAGCAGAAAGAGGGCAAAAAACGCATGAAAGCTGTTGGCACCGTCAACATCCCCCAAGAAGCCTTTATTGAGGTCCTTCGCACAAGCTGAACTCTCCGACCCGTCGCCATGTTTTTTTTCACACCACACTACATCAAAGAGGCTAAGCAATACCTTCACGGCGCAAAAAAATTCCTCGCCTACAAGCGCGATATCCTCTCGGAATCTCGGACCCATGAGATCACGTCACTCATCGCCGAATTGCGTAGCGCGATGGGCTCAAGGAACCGCGAGGCCGTTGCCAAAGCGATTGCCGCATTGGATGACTCCATCGGGAAATCCCTCCCGCCGCAAAAACAGGGTGCCCTTCGTGAGAATATCGAGGTCTTCCTCGTAGCCATCGTCATCGCCGCAGGCGTGAAGGCATTCCTCGTCCAACCCTTCCGCATACCCACTGGCTCGATGCAACCCACACTTTACGGCATCGTGGGATTCCCAACAGACGCGCCCCCGCCGAACCTCGCCGTGCGTGCTTTTGATTTTTTTATCCGTGGCCGTCACCACTTCGAACTTCGCGCCAAGGAAAGTGACGTCGTCGTGACTCTCAACGAGCGCACTTATCTGAACTTCTTCACTTTTACCGAAATCGCCTGCCGGCACAGCTCCTACTCGGTCTTTGTGCCGCGCGATCCACTCATGCGCTACTTTCGCGTGTTGCCAGGTCGCGAGTACTCCACCGGCGAAGTCATAGCGCGTGGCCATATGGATACCGGTGACCAAGTCTTCGTGGATAAGTCGGCCTACAACTTCGCCAAGCCCAAGGCGGGGGATGTCTTTGTTTTTAAAACCACCGGCATTCAAGAAATTGAATCCGGCCTCGACCCCGCCATGGGGTCGCAGCATTACATTAAACGCCTCGCCGGCATGCCCGGACAAACGCTTCGTATCAATCCGCCCGCGCTCACGGTGGACGGAAAAATCCCTGAGCAGTTAGTATTCCAGCGCGTGATGAGTATGAAGGACGGCTACCAAGGCTACTCCAATGGAGGCCGAGGGGGGCCTGCATTTCGTTACCTCGGCTCACCAGAAGCCACATTCACCGTACCGGTGAACTCCTACTTTGCACTCGGTGACAATAGCTATCACTCCCGAGACAGTCGCGATTGGGGCATCGTGCCCGAGGCTAATGTTGCGGGCCGCGGACTCTTTGTTTACTGGCCTTTCAGCGAACGGTGGGGCTTCATTCGCTGAGATGATCACACCATTTTTATCGCGCAGCTCGTAAGAACTCAGTCTTCATATGAAAAAAAAGATCTTCTTCACCATCATCGGGCTCCTTCTGATCGCAGGCGCCATCATCGGAGTGAAGGCACTTCAAATCATGAGCCTCATCAAAATGGGCGAATCATTTGAGATGCCTCCAGAAACCGTGGTCATCGAAGAAGCAGAGTCAAAGTCGCTCACTACCTCGTTCCAATCCGTCGGATCAGTGGAAGCGGCTAAAGGGGTCATGGTCACCAGCGAAGTAGCTGGCAAGGTTGTGAGCATTTTGTTCCAATCCGGTGCCGAGGTGAAAGCGGGCGAACCGCTTGTGCAAATAGACAAATCCATCGAGGAGGCACAACTCCGCTCGGCCCAGTCCACCGCTGAACTTAGCCGCCTGAACCAGGAGCGTATCCGTGGACTTCGAAAAACCAGCGTGGTCTCACAGTCCGATATGGAAAATGCCGAGGCCCAAGCCAAGGACTCCACCGCACGTGTGGACCAACTCGCCTGGATTGTGGAAAAACGCACGATCCGCGCCCCATTCACGGGACGAATCGGCATCCGACAAATTCAAGAAGGACAATTCCTCAACCCCGGCGACCCGATCGTTTCTCTTCAAGCGCTCGACCCTGTCTATATCAATTTCTCCCTGCCCCAGCAACGCCTCGGCGACCTCACTGTGGGTATGAAGGTGAAAATCACGACCGATGCCCTGCCCGATCGAATCTTCGAAGGAACGCTCACCGCGATCGAACCTGCAGTGAACGTATCCACGCGCAATGTCAGCCTCCAAGCCACATTGCAAAACCCCGACGGCGCCCTTCGCCAAGGGATGTTTGTCGCAGTCTTCGTCCTTGTTCCAGGCACATTTGAACGGATTGTCATTCCATCGACGGCCATCATATTTGCTCCTTATGGCGACTCGGTTTTTGTGGTTAGCGAAGTCGTTTCTAAAAAAGGCACCCGCTTGGAAGCGCAGCAGAAATTTGTTCGACTCGGCCAGCGCGAAGGCGACTTCGTCGCCATCGAGGAGGGCCTCTCAGCGGGCGAGCGCATCGTAACGATTGGTGGCTTCAAACTCAGGAACGGCGCTCACATTGTTGCGGGCGAACGCAATCTTCCATCCTCTTCCGCCCAGCCTACGCCAGCCGAGAAGTAACCCATCGGTCCACGTCTCATGAATTTCACCGATCTCTTCATTCGTAAGCCGGTTCTTTCGCTCGTAGTAACCTTGGTGATCCTCGTCGCAGGATTCCAGTCCATCGGCTCGCTCAATGTCCGGCAATACCCGCGCAGCGAGAATGCCATCGTAACCGTCACAACCGCCTACATTGGCGCCAATGCCAAGCTTGTGCGGGGATTTATTACCACGCCACTGGAGCGCGCCATTGCCGCTGCAGATGGCATCGACTACATCGACTCGACCAGTTCGCAAGGCCTCTCAACCATCCAAGTCAGGCTCCGCCTGAACTACGACGCCAACAAGGCACTCGCCGAGATCAGTTCCAAGGTGAACCAAGTCCGCGGAGACCTCCCGCCAGAAGCCGAAGTGCCGATCATCAATATCGAAACTGCAGACTCCCGCTTCGCTTCTGCTTACCTGCGATTCACCTCCAGCATCCTCAAACAAAATGAAATCACAGATTACCTTGTGCGATCGGTGCAGCCCCGATTGACCGCCCTCCCCGGCGTCCAACGTGCGGACATTCTCGGCGCTCGCACATTTGCCATGCGCATCTGGCTCGACCCCGCCCGCATGGCCTCACTCGGCGTGAGTCCCACTGATGTTCGCTCCGCTCTGGCTGCGAATAACTACCTCTCCGCTGTCGGACAAACCAAGGGCTCTTGGATTCAAGTGGATCTCACAGCGGATACAAACCTCACCTCTGTTGAGGAGTTCAGACGCCTCGTAGTTCACAAGGATGGAGATCGTTTCATTCGCCTTGAGGACATCGCCAATGTGGTTCTTGGCGCAGAGGATTACGATACCGAGGTCCGCTTCAGCGGAGAGACGGCCGTTTTCATGGGTATCTGGCCATTGCCAAATGCCAACTCGCTCGACGTCATCAAACGCGTCCGCGCAGAGATGGAAGAGGTCCAGAAAGACCTCCCCACCGGCCTCCAAGCAGGCATCGCCTACGATGGTACGATTTATATTGAGGATGCCATCAAGGAAGTCGTGAAGACCCTTGCTGAGACACTTCTCATCGTAGTTATCGTGATTTTTCTTTTCTTGGGCTCCCTACGGTCCGTGCTCGTACCCGTCGTAGCGATTCCCATATCCCTCATCGGCGCCGTTTTTCTCATGCAGATTTTTGGCTTCACCATCAATCTCCTCACCCTCCTAGCCATCGTTCTCAGCGTTGGGATCGTGGTCGATGACGCCATTGTGATGGTTGAAAACGTGGAGCGCCACATGCGCGAGGGCAAGTCGCCCTTTGATGCCGCCATCCTTAGTGGCCGTGAACTCTTCGGACCCGTCGTAGCCATGACACTTACGCTCGCCGCCGTCTATGCTCCGATCGGACTGCAAGGTGGCCTTACAGGAACCCTCTTCCGCGAATTCGCATTCACCCTCGCTGGGGCCGTACTCATCTCAGGTATTGTGGCGCTCACGCTCTCGCCGATGATGTCCTCCAAGCTTCTCACACCTCGCGCCGAAGAGGCTTGGCTGCCGCGTCACATCAACGCCGTTTTTGATAGAATCCGCTCCCTCTACGCCTGGATCCTCGACGCCACACTCCGCGCCCGCCCAGCCGTTTATACCGCATGGATCCTCCTCACTCTACTAACCGTGCTCCTCTACACCCAGTCGCCCACAGAGCTAGCACCCAATGAAGACCAAGGCGTCATTTTTGGAATCCTCGATACCCCATCCAATGCCTCCATCGACCAGATGGCCTCTCACACCATCGAGGTGAACAATGTTTTCCAGAGTTTTCCAGAGACCGCATACACATTCCAGATCACTCAAACATTTGGAGGCTTCTCCGGCATGGGGCTGAAAAGCTGGACGCAACGCGACCGGACCGTCTTTGACATGAAGAATGAGGTCCAAGCAGGCCTTGGAAAAGTGCCAGGCGTGAGCTCGTTCGCCGTCGTGCCCCCTGCCCTACCAGGCGGTGGCGACTTCCCAGTCGAAATCGTGATCGCATCCACCGCCGATACCGAGCGCATTTTAGAATTTGTCGAAGCACTCAAGCTCAAAGCTGTCACAAGCGGAAAGTTTGCATTTCCACCCATCGTAAGTGTGAAATTCGACAAGCCACAGGCCGAGTTTGTCATCGACCGCGACAAAGTCGCCGCCCTCGGCCTCGACCTCGCTCAAGTCGGCGCAGACCTCTCAGCCGCTGCCGGCGGAAATTTTGTGAACCGCTTCAACATGGACGGCCGCAGCTACAAAGTGATTCCCCAAGTGACCCGACTCGGCCGCCTCAACGAAGACCAACTTCTGGACATCCGCATCAGGGGGCCCAAGGACGAACTCATCCCTCTCTCCACCGTGGCTTCCCTCAAGCACAAGGTCGAGCCCCGCAACCTCCAGCGCTTCCAACAAATGAATGCCGTCAAACTCAGCGGCGTTGCAATCGTCCCCCTCGACCAAGCCCTCAAATTCCTCGAAGATGAGGCCGCCAAAATCCTCCCGCGCGGCTACATCATCGACTACACCGGCGAATCCCGCCAGCTCCGCGCCGAAGGTCCCGCAAAGTTCCTTTTCACCTTCGCACTCGCCATCGTCATGATTTTCCTCGTCCTCTCCGCACAATTCAACAGCTTCCGGGATCCATTGATCATCCTCCTCGGCTCCGTACCCCTAGCCATGTTCGGAGCCCTCATTTTCACCTTCTTGAAAATGCCCGCCCCCGATGTGCCATTCTGGACCGATGGGTGGACCACTACCATGAACATCTACTCGCAGATCGGCCTCGTGACCCTCATCGGTCTGATCGCAAAAAATGGCATCCTCATCGTGGAATTCGCCAACCACATGCAACAAAATGGCCACTCAAAACTCGAAGCCATTCGCGGAGCCTCCCTCACCCGACTACGCCCGATCCTCATGACTAGCCTGGCCACCGTCTTTGGCCACTTCCCCCTCATCCTTGTCACAGGAGCCGGCGCAGTCGCCCGTAACTCCATCGGCCTCGTCCTCGTCGGAGGAATGACCATCGGGACCATCTTCACCCTCCTCATCGTCCCCTCCCTCTACATGCTCATCGCCAAAGAACACAAAAAAACCGCCTGAGTCAGAAACATCAGGCACGCTGCGCTATCGCTGCCCCAAGCTTCAGTCGCCTCGCAATGTCTTGCCGCAATCTCTTTTTACAAGTTGAAGAAACAATGGTGAAGAGTAGGTTTCACACACGTAGTGCCGCCCAGTTTTGCCCTTTATTTCTCTAAATTCGATCGCTCATGAAAAATTCACAGAATCATAACTTTTTTCAAAGGCATTCAGTTCAAAAACCAAACAAGAAATCATTCTGTTTTTTCCTCATTATTTTAATTTCATCCGAGTTGTTCCCCTTGCACGCTGCGAACAGCACCTATACATCCAGCACCACACTACCGCCTCGAATCCAGTGGAACAGCAACTTCGGCTACTGCGGCGAAGTTTCCTTTGTTAGCGCTGGCCTATACTACGGTCAGTACATCTCGCAATACGACGCACGAGCCATCGCCAGCAAGAATGCTCGACAGAATCTGGAAAGTTCGCAACTCCTGCTCGGCGTCAATGATGTCGCAGCAGCCAAGTCGATGCACCTCAGCGCGACAGCATTTAATACCGCCCAAAACCCTAGTTCGAAGGCGTTTCTCACTTGGGTCAAATCGAACGTCAGCGCCGGCTACCCAGTAGTGATCGGTGTCTTCATGAACCAATCCCGTTTCTACGGAACGACAAACCTCAACGCCGGAGACACCGATTACGACCACATTGTGACAGTCGCCGGAATCACGTCATCCCGTATCTTGACTGGACCTACAGTTTACTATGCCGACGACACGCTCACCTTCAATGACAACGGCCTGTGGACCGGTACGCCTACCGGACAACCACAGAACACATTCAGCTACCCGTTCGGCACCTTCGCGACGACACGCCAAAAGGCCAACGCAAAGACGGCCCCTGTTTACTCACTTAAGGGCGGCGCTGATTATGGCATCGCCATCACCGGCATCATCGATCTGAGTCGAGAAACCGTGCCCGTGCGATTGACAACCAGTCTCAACGCCGAGACACCCGAGATCGTCAACAGATCCAATATCCGACCCGCCGCAAAGGCAATGACTCTCACCATTGCCATCTCAAACCTAAAACCCGGCACCACCTACAATCTTTATCGCTACAACACCATGGCAAATGTGCCCGACTTCAATATCAACGCCAATGCGGCCAAGGCAGCTCAGAGATGGACAATAACGATCAAAACAGGCTCGACCTATACAATGACGCAGACCATTATGTCCAACGAGATAGCGGTCTATCGCGCCGTCCCCGTCGGCGCACGGTGAGGCTGTAACAAACGTTCCTCCCTCCACGGTTCAACAACTACAATGGCATCGCTGGAGGCTCTAGGTAGAGCAGTCCTTCCACTTTGTCCCCTCGCCTCGGCCCCAGCCTCCAAACCGCAGCACCTCACCTATGTTGTAATTCACCGCACCCATGCGAAAACTCATTATCCTCGCCAACCAGCTCCTAAAAAATCCCGACTTTTCCCTTGCAAACTAAGACAGTTGCTGGCCCTCTTCCCTCTCACTTTCCGACACACAGGCCGCTTCGCTCGCCGGAGTCGCTCCATTCAATCACGACAATGGCCAATTTCGGGGCCAACGCCATATTCGGGGCGGGCGTTCCCAGGTCCGATCCGTTCTTTACATGTCCGCCCGATCAGACAACCAAATGTCAATAATTAATTCCGCCCCTTGTTCGGATCAAATCTTGTAAGGGCTGTCTGTGACTGCCGGGATTTTCTTCCTCGGAACACTGAGTTCCTCCCCCAGTAAACGGATTTTTGGACAGGATGGCAGGAAACACAGCATATCTTCATAGCTGCGTTGCAGCAATTCGAAAAACCAAGGTAGGGCGAGTCGCGCCGCCGACCGCCGAAGATTCAAGCGCCGCACACGCCGTTCACAGTCCCGCATGTCCTCTCACGGAGCACGCCAAGACACTAAGTCGAGGGGTGGCTTTGAATCGGTAAAGGATACGCCCACAACGATATCTTGCCCCACTTGAAGAGATGGCCTCCGTGCCGTCTCCCTTCGACAGCCTCACCTCTGAAAATGATAATATTCATCTCTTATAAAGATGTTTACGCTTTATTTGAAAGAAAATAAACCCTGACCCCAGTTCTGACCTCAGTTCCCCGCACCACTGCGGCAAGGCTCGGCAGCAAGTCGTCTCGCCACTTGTAGGTGGTCGCAGTTCATGGCAGAAAATCAGCGGGGGAACAACAAAAAACGCGAACGTTTTTGACGTCCGCGTTTTCGTAAGATCAGGATTGAACCCGTTAACCAGTTATTTTTTTTCTTCTGGTTTTGTCTCGCCCTTGCTGTCTTTGCCAGTCTTGTCGTCCGTTGCACCTTCTTTTTTTTCAGTCTTGTCTTTTTTCGCATCCTTGTGCTCGCAAGATCCGCAATGAGCTTGGGACGAAGAGATTGAGTAAGCAGCGATAACAGTGGCAAGTAGTATTGTTTTGATCATAAGGTCGCGAATATCCTTTTGAAGCACGACCCTGTCAACGATTTATTTTTAAATTTTGAAGCAAGTTGAATTTCAGTCCCGCCTCGAAAACGAAAACCCTCAAAATTGGCACCATCCCTCGCGCCCTTTTCACTTTTCACAAAAACTCTTCTTGATTTGCTCTGATACTCAAATATCAGATCCGTCGAGTCCGTTGTTCAAAATTTATCACAAGCAATCAGGGATCAAACGCATCTGGAAAAATAAAACGAAATGTCAATAATTCATGCCGACCCCTTTTGCATAGATTTCCTATCGGCTTTTTGACGGTTAGAGACAAGTCTTTTTTCGGATCAATTCTTGTAGCGGCTGTCTGTGACTGCCGGGATTTTCCTTCCCCGGAACACTGAGTCCCTATGCGGCCTCCACTCCAGCGTAGCCAACGAGGACGTTGGCGCTCCCATACCATCCGCAAGATTTGTTCTTGCGCCTCCAGACAACCAAATGTCAATAAGACAGTTGCTGACCCCTGTGACAAAAGGGATTGGCTTTTGGTATAAACCATTTGTGTTGCTCATGACCGCCCACTCTCCTAGACTCACCCCATGAAGCCAGTCCATGACCCGCTCCGTTATCCCTCAAAAACCACCACTTCACAATGCCGCCCAGCGGCTTAGTTCAACAAGGCGGTGCAGGCAACGCCACTCCATGCCGCGCCTGACCGTGGATCTTTGGCCCCATTTATTTTATGAATCAACCGCTTCAAGATATTTATGATGGATTTGCCGATGCTTATGAATCGAAGAGGGGAAAATTCGATCTCACAGAAATCTTAAACACATTTCATTCCAGACTTGGGCAAACCCCAGGCAAATTGCTTGATTTAGGTTGTGGAGCTGGTGAGCCTTTGGGACGATATTTTATTGATCGCGATTGGTTCGTAACTGGCGTTGATTTTTCTAAGCGCATGCTGGAGTTGGCCGCTCGGTATACGCCAGAAATGCAAACGATTCATGCAAATATCTGCGATGTGGAATTTCATGAATCACAATTTAATGCAGTAGTAGCAATATATAGCTTGTTTCATATCCCATCCAGTCATCATTCAGAATTGTTCAGGAAGATTTATCGTTGGCTTCTTCCGGATGGTAGAGCTCTATTTACCTATGCAACGAAGGACTATACGGGTTTTGATAGATTTGATGGTTATAAAAACTTTATGGGAAGAGATTTGTATTACTCTCATAAAACACCCGAGGAATTGTATAAGGATTTAGCAGATATCGGTTTTAACATTGTGTCGAGAGATTTTCTAAACATTGGGAACGAGGTATTTCTATGGATTACTGTAAGCAAAGAGCTCGCCATTCATTGCGCTCATCCTGCAGCAGGTGATCTAAAACATTAGGCGACTGCCGCATTTCACCGAATGATTCCTACCTTCAATCCGCACAACCCAAGCACCGAATTCTTCACCGAAGAGCTTTGTTACATCACAGAACTCTCGAACTCACCCAACGACCCAGAACAATCCTTTGCAAGCGCTCGTGTAGCGCCCGGGATCACCACACGCTGGCATGCCCTCCGCTCCACATCTGTCTTAAAAAATTCTCCTCGGGTGTGGAGGAGTTTTTGACTACGGGATTGTTGGGGGCCTGAGCATAAGTCTCGTTAAAAATTGCCAAGCAAAGGCGTGGTGTTTATAAGTAACGGATTATTTATTTTCCCAATGTATAAACTAGTCCTCATCCGTCACGGCGAAAGCACCTGGAACAAAGAAAACAGATTCACTGGTTGGCACGATGTCGAACTCAGTGACAAAGGCCGTGCCGAAGCGAAGACCGCTGGGGAAGCCCTGAAAAAAGAGGGGTTCGTATTTGATATCGCATACGTCTCGCTTCTGAAGCGCGCCCTCAACACGCTCTGGGGCGTCCTCACGGAGCTCGACCAACTTTGGATTCCGATGGAGAAAGACTGGCGTCTCAATGAACGGCACTATGGAGCGCTGCAGGGCCTCAACAAGTCCGAGACGGCTGCAAAATTTGGCGATGAGCAAGTTCTGGTCTGGCGTCGGAGCTATGATGTGCCGCCGCCACCACTCGAAAAATCCGACGAGCGTTGGCCCGGGCACGACCCTCGCTATGCAGGCATTCCCGAGTCGCAGTTGCCACTCACGGAGTGCCTCAAGGATACCGTGGACCGATTCCTTCCGCTCTGGCATGAAAAAATTGCCCCTACCGTGAAGTCCGGCAAGCGTGTGATCATCGCCGCGCACGGCAATAGTCTCCGTGCCCTCGTAAAGTACCTCGACAATCTCACGGAGGAAGAAGTGCTCAAACTCAACATCCCGACGGGAATCCCGCTCGTTTATGAGCTCGATGCCGATCTGAAGCCCATTAAGAGCTACTACCTCGGAGATCAAGACGCGATTGCCGCCGCCATGAATGCTGTGGCGAATCAGGGCAAGGCTAAGTAAAAAGGGCGCTGCGGCGCTTTCTGAGCTGATTTAATCGATACTCGGATAGTCGGTGTAACCTTCGGGTCCGCTGGAATAAAATGTCGCAGGGTTCGGCTGGTTGAGTGGCGCTGCGAGGCGAATTCGGGGTGGGAGGTCGGGATTTGCAAGGAAGCTGGTGCCAAATGCGACGGCATCAATTTTGCATGAGGCGATGGCTTCCGAGGCTTCATCGGGAGTGTAACCCATATTCGATACGAGGACGCCGGTGAAATTTTTGCGAATCGGCGTGAGCACGTCCCCATGTTGTTCCCCGAGTAGGTCGGCGCGCATGACGTGGAGGTAGGCCATGTGCAGGCTGTCGAGACGCTTGGCAAGCCATGTCGCCAAGGCCACGGGATCGCTATCGCGCATGCTATTGAAGCTATTGAGCGGGGAAATGCGAACGCCCACCCGATTGGAGTCCCACACGGATGAAACGGCATCGAGGATTTCGAGCAAAAACCGCGTGCGATTCTCGATGGGACCGCCGTAGGGGCCGGTGCGCTTGTTGGCGCCGTCGCGAAGGAATTCATCGATGAGGTAGCCATTGGCAGCATGAATCTCGATGCCGTCGAAGCCTGCGAGCTTGGCATTTTCAGCCGCTTTTTTGAAACCAGCTACAATGGCGGGAATCTCGTCATCGCGGAGCTCACGCGGGAGATCGTAGGGTTTTTTACCATCAGGGGTATGCACCTCGTCATTTGTGATCGCCAAGGCACTGGGTGCCACCGGCTGAGCGCCGCCGTTGAAGGACGAGGGGCAAGCCCGACCTCCATGCCAGAGTTGAAGAAAGATTTTCCCGCCCTTGGCATGGACGGCGTCGGTGACTTGCCGCCAACCAGCGACTTGCGCATCCGAGTAAATCCCCGGCTCCGCGTAGAATGCCGAGTTTCCCTCCAGCACCATCGTGGCCTCGGCGATGATGAGGCCTGCAGAAGCACGCTGAGCGTAGTACTCACACATCAGGGCCCCGGGCACGTGTCCCTCCTCGGCGCGGCATCGCGTGAGAGGCGCCATGAAGATACGGTTGGGCACCTCGAAGGCGCCGAGCGTGAGGGGCTGGAAGAGAGCGGTGTGGTTCATCGAATTAGTTTTTGCTGGTGATAAAATCCCGGAATGCGTGACGCGCGGCCACGACTTGGATCAGGGCTAGCACGGATACAAGCAGGACGGGCGGCTGAAACAATGCCAAGGGACCGAAGAAAAAGAAATTGAATGCAGCGATGTTCACAATGATCGGGCCTAGAATGAGGAGTCCGAGATTGCGCGTCCCGGGAATCGCAACGAGCAGCCCACCGAGGATTTCGAGGACTTTGACAAAGGCCAAGAAGCCGCCGAGAAACATCCCGCCCATGAACATGGCGGCCGGCGAGCCTTCGGGCGGTTGGGGTATCGCGATAAACTTCAGAAAGAAATTTACTCCGAAGACGATGAAAACAAAGCCCAGCAAACCGGCTGTGAAGTTGTAGAAGTGTTTCATAGGTTTCTTATTGGTTAGTGGAGATCGAAAAGAAGGGCGTTGGATTTTGAATTGGCAATCAGAGTCACAATGCCTGTGGCCTCAATGGCGGCGGCGTCCCCTGTTTCCAGAGTGACTCCATTCAGCTCAGCCGACCCCTCTGCCATCTGAATCCAAAGGCCACGCCCCGAGCGCACCTCATGCTGGATCGACTGACCGGGTTCGAGGAGGATGCGGTAAATTTCGGCGTCCTGCTGGATGCATGCGCTGTTATCGCAACCGTCAGGAGAAATCACTAAGACTTTGGGATCGTTCCCTTGAGAGAGCGAGGGATGCCACTCCGTGTAGGAGGGCTTGAGCCCAGCTTCGCGGGGTTGAATCCAAATCTGCAGAAAATGCGTGGACTCGGTGGCAGAGGGATTGAACTCACCATGCCGCACTCCGGTTCCCGCGCTCATGAGCTGAATCTGGCCGAGATTGAGAACCCGCTCGTTGCCGAGGCTATCGCGATGTGCCAGAGCACCTTCCAACACATAGCTGAAAATCTCCATATCCCGGTGCGGATGCTCAGGAAAACCTTGCCCGGCTGCGACGATATCGTCGTTGATAACCCTCAGGCTCCGAAACCCCATGTGGGCGGGATCATAGTAATCCGCAAAACTGAAAGTGTGGCGACTCCGGAGCCATCCGTGATCCGCGAGACCGCGCTCCGAAGAACGGCGCACGGTGATCTCGGATGTCGGGATTTGTGTTTCCATGTCGAAAGACTACGGAAACGAATTTGCTGAGGAAACACTTGTTTCCACAAGTTTTCTCAGGCGAATGTTAGCGCCCCACGCAGGCGCTGCGCCGTTTCATGAGTTTTTCGTCCTGCTTGGCAATAGGCGCTTGGTGGGGCCGTTTAAAAAGTGAAAGGAAATGAACCCTGACCCGCAGTTCGCAGTTTACGGTCAGGTGGCGTCATTCCAGAAACCTTTGCCTGATATCCGGTGAAGGAATCATGCAACTTTCGTGACGACCAAACCACTTGTATCGCCGTTTGGCGACAAATTTATAGAACCAATCGCGCAGTCCTGTTGGCAATATCCTGAACATGCCAAGCAGCCTCCAAACCCCTCCAAACTGCGTTGCGATTTCAATAGCTGCATCGCTGCGAATGAGAGTCCGGCCTCTCGTAATCAGTGCAAAGGTCTGAATATCGTCCGGGTCGAGTCCTGAGGCACGGTAAAGCTCTCGACCTAAGTCTGACTGGAGAGATAAGAATCTGAACCTGGCTTTCTTGTCGTGCCGGATGATGAACTGAACTGACTTTGTGCAGAGATTGCAGACGCCATCAAACAGGACGAGGTTGTCAGGCAGTGGTATCATGGTCGGTGGCTCAACTGCCTTATTGAACTAAGCCGCTGCGCGGCATTGTGAAGTGGTGTTTTTTGAGGGATGACGGATCGGGGCATGGACTGGCTTCATCGGGGCGAGTTTAGGAGAGTGGTCGGTCATGAACAACATAAATGGCTTAGCACACAGCAACCAGAATGCAACATCTCAAATCACTGTCACCACGAGAGCTTGTCCTCGGCATCGTGATCCTCTGGATTACCAGCATCCTCATGACTCGATGGAACGATACGCAGAGCTGCTTGCCCTGAAGTATCAAAAATGAAAGAAAATGAACACTGACCCCCAGTTCCCCCCAAGGACCGCCCACAATGCCCTCCAATCGCTCGCAGGGTCGCTCCACTGAAATCAGATTTTT
>VFJO01000130.1 GCA_009886045.1 Verrucomicrobiota bacterium | reverse complement strand
TGGCAGTGCCGTCCTCGACCAACCCGGTACGCAGACGCTCCAAATTTCGAATCAGCCAGTCATGGTCCAAAGTGAGTGGACTCATGAGATACGGGCGCCCGGCAAAGGCAACTAGGCCGATGCGATCATTCGGGCGCTCGCGGATGAACTGCTCGGTGACAAGTTTGACGGCATCTATGCGGTTTGAGCGGCGGTTGCCGATTGTAAAGTCTTCCGCCAACATTGAGCGGGAAACATCAAGCACGAGCATAATGTCCACGCCGGTCGCCTGCACACGCGTGGTCACTCGACCCAGTTGAGGACGTGCCAGCGCCACGACGAAAAGCGCAAGCGCCAAGTATGCCAGAGCCGCCAAGAAAGACCCGGCCCGGCTCCGTCGACGGCTTCCGATTTTTGCCAGTATCGACGTGCACGAAAATGTGACTCCCGCTGTCCCTCCAAATTTGCCTTTGAGCCAAGCAAGCAATGGAATCGTGGCGAGTAGAAGCAAAAGCCAAGGGTGCGCAAATGCGAACGCCGAATGAGCGCTCATGAGGGACCCCCTGTTTTTTCGGACTGGGCCTCTCCACGCACCAATCTGGCGGCGATATCGAGAAGGTCTAGCATCTCGCCTTCTCCGGCATCAGCTCGAGCAAATTTGAGGAGATCGGTTTTTTCGAGAAACACCCCCAGCCCAGACTTTTCATTCTCAGTAAAAAGTGGGTTTCCTCGAATGGAATTCAGAAACTCCAATGACGTCTGGGTAGTCGCCCCCAAACGATGCTCCGAGCGGATGTAGGCCCGGATAGCATCAGACACCGTTACACCAAACGCATAAGGATCCGCTCCAGAAATCCCACTGCGCAAGACCTCCAGCGCTGCAAGAGCCTTCTCGCGGTTAGTTGGCGGCGTGGCTTTGCGAACAAGAAGTTTTTTCAAGCCCCACGCGAGAGCCCCCAGAATAAGGATCAACGCCACGCCGGCAGCAATCGTCATCCAGAGCGGATACGGCCAAAACCAAACGGGTCCGACAATATCATTCAATGGTGCGGGCGTGGAAGCGGGAGCGGCCGGATTCATGCGGCAAGTCGACGTTCGCGTTGATCAAAAAAGGCCCGGAGAGGAAGAAGGTAATCCTCCGCTGTCGAAAGCCGCACAATATCCACGCGACGGCTTCGAAGCAGGCGTTCAAGCGTCCTCATGCGCTCTTCGTTCAAATCAAAGAGTGCGCGCCTCACCGCCCTGTTGGATGTGTTGACATCAATCTGAGCCCCAGTTTCCGCATCCTCCAGCGTGACGATACCCACATCCGGCAACTGACTCTCACCTGGATCCGTGACAGGCATGGCAACCAAGTCATGTCGCCTGCTGGTCACCGTGAGCGCCTTTGTAAAATCCGGCGCCATGAAATCTGAAATCATAAAAACCACAGCACGGCGTGAAATGACGCGGTTCATGTATTCCAAGGCCCCTGCCAGATTGGTTCCCCTGCCCTTTGGCTCAAAATAAAGCATTTCTCGAATCAATCGCAGCGTGTGGAGACGCCCTTTTTTCGGAGGAATAAACAACTCGACCTCATCAGTGAAAAGAAGAAGACCAACCTTGTCGTTGTTATTAATTGCGCTGAAGGCAAGGATCGAGGCAACTTCGGCCGCAAGCTCGCGCTTACTCAATTCGATACTCCCAAAGACGCCAGATGCACTCACATCCAAGAGGAGCATGACTGTCATCTCCCGCTCTTCGGTAAATTTTTTGATGTACGGCGTATTCATCCGCGCAGTGACATTCCAGTCGATCGAGCGGATCTCATCACCTGGCGCATATTCACGAACCTCCTCGAAATTCATGCCGCGGCCTTTGAAGACACTGTGGTATTGACCGGCGAAAATCGAATTGACCAACCGCCGGGTACGCAACTCGAGGCGACGTATTTTTTTTAGGATTTCCTTGGGATCTCGCGTCATGGGTTGTTTGGGAAGGTGCTTCCCCGCTCGCACGGAGAGACGTCAGTTGCTTCCAAAATTACGGCACCGCTACGCCGGCAAAGATCTGCTCGATCACGCTCTCGGCCGTGACCGACTCGGCTTCTGCCTCGTAGCTGATTCCCACGCGATGGCGAAGAACGTCGAGACCCACGCTCTTCACGTCCTGAGGCGTCACGTATCCTCGACCGGCAATGAAGGCGTTTGCCTTGGCGGCCAGCGTGAGGAAGATCGTCGCACGCGGAGAGGCGCCATAGCGCAGCATCCCATCAAGTTTAAGCTTCGCCGCCGCTGGATCGCGGGTCGCCCAGACGATGTTGACGATGTAGTCCTTCACGCGATCATCTACATAAATATCATTCACCACTCCCCGGGCACGAATGATCTCCTCTGGTCCAACGACCGCCTCCACATCGAGTCGCGGCGAAGACGTGGCCATGGAGTCAAGGATCGAGCGTTCCTCTTCACGAGTTGGATATCCCACATGCACTTTGAGCATGAATCGGTCGAGTTGTGCCTCGGGCAGTTGATAGGTGCCTTCCTGCTCGATCGGATTCTGAGTGGCCAATACAAGGAAGGGATCTGGCAATTTGAATGTCTGCTCACCAATTGTCACTTGGCGCTCCTGCATGGCCTCAAGCAAAGCGCTCTGCACTTTCGCGGGAGCACGATTGATCTCATCCGCAAGGATCAGATTCGAAAAAATCGGCCCCAGCTTGGTGCTGAACTCACCGTCCCGAGGATTGTAAATCAGCGTGCCGATGAGATCCGCCGGAAGAAGGTCCGGCGTAAACTGCAGGCGCTGGAAACCGGTGCGGATCGAATTCGCCAGCGTGCGGACAGTAAGCGTCTTGGCAAGTCCGGGCACGCCCTCGATGAGGACGTGACCATTGGAGAGGAGGCCTATGAGGAGTCGGTGCACGAGGACTTTTTGCCCCACAACGACTCGGGACACTTCATTGACGAGGGGTTCCACCCAATGGCGGTTTTCTTGAACTTGCTGGGTTAATTCGGAGGTATTAATGCTCATGGAAAAAAATCGAAGACAGAACTTTTACGTTTGCGAAGGAATGTGACAAGCGACCTTTCACATTTGTTCAAAACATCTGCTAGTCGTTCAGTCTACCTAACGCACGAGATAGGGCCCAACATCAAAATTGTCCCCCACTTTTACAGCATCGTAGCGGACCTTGTCATTGAGCCAAACCGTGTAGGATTTTTTTGAACGATCCTTTTGAAGCACCTCCACGGTGATGATGTATTCGCCTGCAACTTGGTCAACTCTCACCTCGCCGGCCTTATGAAGAGTAATCTGTTGTTCGGGCTCGCTCATCGGCTTGAATTCCTTTGCCACAACCGTTCCCGTCATCTTGGCTTCGGTGATTCCCGAGCTCATTTGCCACACGGCTAAGAGAATAAAAACTAAAACTATCCCGCCAATTGCGAGCGCTCCAAGCCAAACCGACAAAGGCGCCTTCGCCTTGTAAACACGTGCGTTCGATTTGTCCACGTCTCAAAATTAGCACAGCCCCCAGCACAGCCAAGTGATGTTTTTGTCCCAGATCACTTTCCGCACTCGCCCTGATCTGGTCAGGATAATTTCTTGCGTTCTAAAATTCCGCATAGTAGATTCCACATCCCTCGGCTGGATAGCTCAGTTGGTAGAGCAGAGGACTGAAAATCCTCGTGTCCCCGGTTCGATTCCGGGTCCAGCCACCTCCCCTCATAAGAAGGCATTTACGGGACTCTTAGCCTCAAAATGAGTCAAAGCGGAAAATATCTTCTGATTTCCCCCCAGCTTCCAAGGATGTATTTTCGCATGCCTCACGCCACTCGCATGCAGAGTTGCAGCGTAGGTTGTTTCTTTGGCGAGGCGATCGCTTTCGCAATCACACACGCCCGTCCATAACCCAACGGAACTGCAAGTGGTGTTTCAGAGTGCAAGGCCAACACGCAGAAGCAAGGCCGAGCATGCCGGCTGGAAAAGTTCGCTGAATGTTTGCGAACGGTTGCCCATAAAATCAGCAGTAATCTTCCCTACTCAAATCTCACAGACCTTGCTCGGGTGGCAAAAATCGGGCTGGTAACTCTCGAAAAATAGCGCGGTTGATTAAAATTTGAGTAGTCGAGACGCGGGCTCGCTTTTGCAGCCTGTCAGCAAAAGATATTTTCAAAAAAAATTCTCCTCCCCCAGCGGATGTCTGACCGGCGTTGGTAGGCTTGCGGTGAAATGATCACCAAAATCCTACACGTCATCGAAGCAGCCATGAATTGTATTCACCCGCAGAGCCAATCCAGATGCTCTTCTGCATGGCAGAGCGAGTTTCTTTTCATTCAGGAAAAATCACGACTCACGCTTGCACCAATTAGGCAGGAGAAGTTACCACGATGCGATTTTTCATCCGCGTCTTATGACACATCTGTTGCCTCCTATGACACGTCGGTGCGTTGTCCGGCCTCGTCCCAGGATTCACGCTTTTCGTCGATATGAAACGACGTGATTTCCTTTCCCTATGCGGCCTTGCAGCCGGTTCGGTCCTTATTCCAGCGCCCATTGCACGGCTAATTCGGGATACCTGTGTTTTGGGCGGGCAGCCTCTCATTGTGCCCCCGCAATCCAAAAACGCTTCTATCATTTATGCCGTTTACGACTACGGCGATTACACGCTGCATTTCGGCGATCCTGATGCGGAACCTCCCGTGCCGACCTGGGAGGAGTTCATCGACAGTCGAAGCGTGGATATGAACGACGACAAGGAGCGGGCCGACTTCCTGGAGCAATACTTCGGTTGGGACCGCTCGGAGGGCGAGGAGGAGCCCGAAGTGCCATTGAGCGAGCCTATCGATGGCGGAGCCTTGGAACATTATATGGAGTGGGATTTTGAGATGCGCGAAAGCCCGATGGCGCTCGCGTATCATTATCTCAACGATCTACCGCTCTGCCCCGACACTATCCGACGCACGGGAGATCCGCTTGGCAATCTCAGCTTCATCGAAGGCGACCACCCAGGCTCGAACCTCACCTACGTGCGGGCTCCAGACCTCGCGACGATCGCCTGCCTCCAGCACCGGTTGAACGAACTCAATAAAAACATCCGCATCGATATTAGCTGAGAGGCAGACATCCCATTCCTCACCCGCAGTCCAACCCAATCAAAAACCACACATCCTATGCTAAGAGACCAATGGAAATTCCGATATACCGCCGAACAACTTGCCGAAGCGGTTCAACAAAAAATCCAATACCACGACGAGCGCCATGCGTTCTGGAACGGTAGACGGGAAGATATTGTCACCCAAATCAAGGCCGATGGAATCGAGGTCAACGAAAAGTCCGTCCTCCAATATGCCACGCCAGAGATGAGGGATTACCAGCAGGGCGGCGAGATCATGATTCGGAACGATCTTCGCAAGAGCCTCTCCGAAGCCTATGAGAAGCTCTCCTACCATACCGAGCGGAAAGATATATATGATGGCTGGCGGCAAATCCTCACAGCAAACACCGCCCTTCCACTCGATCTCGATATCAACGACTGGCTCTTCTTTTTCGGCCGCGATACCGGAACGGGGGAGGAATGAAATCAGAAAATGAAACTCATCAGGCACACGGTCAGCGGTCCAACATCTTCGATGTCCATTGTATGCCTTGGGAACTCAGGAATAGCACATAACCTGCGAGCCGTATTCCAGTCTCCCGGCAGTCCTCGTCACAAAGTTGCATTTGCATGCTCGGAATCCGAGTTGAAGCATTTTTTGCGTGTTCTTAAAAACGGACTAACTTCAGAGGCTGCGCTGGTGCGTCTATTCCGCAATAGAGGGTTCATGGAGGCCATATCACTCGGATCTGGCAGTGTTAAAATTCGATATGAAATTCATGACAGCTGCTCACGGGTTGGCACCAAAGGCGTTGTTTTCGGTCATTACAAATTGAAGCCCATCGAGGACAAAATAGAATGAAGCCCGCTTCAGAGACACATCCCGTTCGCACCGCTTTCAGCGCGTCCTACTACGCGAAGACTCCGCAACCCTCGATGCGGAAGCTTCCACTTGTGGCGCAGCAAGCGGCCGATGCCGGATTTGCCACTCTTGTGGAACCTCAGCCTGCTTCCAGAGCCGATCTGGAGCGCATCCACCGCCACTCCTATGTCGAGAGCATCCTCTCAGGCAACGGACCTTTGAGCGAATGCGCGTTCGGCTTCTGGAGCGAGGCCTATCGTGATGGCGTGCTGGCTATCAATGGCGGTAACCTGCTCGCCGCTCGCATGGCGCTCGAGGACGGCATCGCTGCCAATGTGGCGCAGGGCTTCCACCACGCAGCTCCAAGAAATGGTGGGGGATTCTGCACCTTCAATGGCCTCGCCTTGGTCGCAGCCATGCGACCCGATCTGAATGTCTTCGTCCTCGATTGCGACGAACACGGAGGCGACGGCACCGCCCAGTTCACCAAAACCCTCCCGAATCTCTTCAACTTTTCGATCTGCGGCTCCACGATGGGCGCGTATGAGGGAGGTCGTTCCATCGTCCGCAAAGTGCCTGCTGGTGATGAGCCTCAAGCACGCTGCTATCTCGACGAGGCCTTGAGCCTCATATCGGAAAAGCGGCCAGGGCTTGTGATCTACCAAGCAGGAATGGATCCCCACATTGACGATCCATTGTCTCGTTCGAAGATGTCAGCCGATTTCCTCGCCCGGCGGGACGCCCTCGTCATGGAGACCCTCGCTCTGGAACTCGCGATACCCTTCTTCTTTGTGCTCGCTGGTGGCTATCAGGAACCGATGGAGCAAAAGCTCGTCCCATTGCATGTCCGCACATTCGAGATCGCTGCAAAAACAAAGCATCTCGCAACCACTTAGAAATTGAACGTGCCCATAAACAATCCTTTTCCCATGGGAAGATGGCGGCAGGAGTCTCCACTCGGGCCCTTTTTCTGTTATGCAACTCGATACACAACCGAAGGAAAAAATCCGCCTCGAAAATGATGACGCGGGCCTTAAAGAATACATTTCCTGTTTCATTTCGCAGAAATTCTGCGAATAGACTATAGAAACTCTATTTTAAATCATGCTTCTCGCTTTTTCAGTCCAGAATTTCAAATCGATCCGGGATCTTCAAACATTGAGTTTGGAGGCGCGCTCGGATGAGCATTTGGCATGGAGCCATGTGGTCACCGATGGCAAGTTGCGGGTGGTGAAGTCGGCTGTGCTTTATGGGGCCAACGCTTCCGGGAAATCCAATGTGATCGAAGCGCTCGTCTGGTTTCGAAAATTTGTGCTGACATCCTCCAAGGAAGGGCAGGCGGGCGAGGACATCCCGGTGCAGCCTTTTCTGCTTTCTTCGGAGACGGAAGAGGCGGCGAGTCATTTTGAGGTGGAGTTCCGCTGGGATGGCTTCGACTACCGGTATGGATTTGAAGTTACGGCCCAAGCGGTGCTCTCGGAGTGGCTCTACAGGAAATCCCCCACGGCCAAAGAGGCGCGCCTCTTCACGCGCGAGGGCCAGAATTTTCGAATTTCCAACACGAACTTCAAGGAGGGGAGCGGGCTCCAGGAGAGAACGCGACCGAATGCGTTGTTTCTCTCGGTGTGTGCTCAGTTCAATGGCCAGCAAGCCGGGCGTGTGCTCGCCTGGGTGCAGCGGATTCGCACGATCTCGGGGTTGAACGAGAGGCAGTTTTTCCAGTTCACCGCGAAGCAACTTCAGGAGACGGAGAACAGGCAGAGAATTTTGGAATTGGCGCAGAAAGCGGACTTCAACATCCAGTCGATTCGAAGCGAGTTGGACGAACTGGGCGAAAAGAATGCAAGTCCCGAGATGCTTGCGGACATGAAAAGCCGTGGACTGGGCAAGCTGTATCGCAGTGTGGATATCAAAATCACGCACCAGAAGCGCGATGCGGGCAACAATGTGGTGGGTGAAGTGGAGTTCGACTTGATGAAGAATGAGAGCAGCGGAACCCAAAAGTTCATCGCTCTCAGCGGCCCAATTCTTCACACCCTGGAGGAAGGATCCATCCTCGTAGTGGATGAGCTCGATGCCCGACTGCATCCGAGGCTCACACAAGCGATTCTCGATCTCTTCCACAGCCCGGCGAATCGGAAAAATGCGCAGCTTGTGTGCGCCACACATGATGTAAACTTGCTCGATCCCGAGCGGTTCCGGCGGGATCAGGTGTGGTTCTGCGAGAGGGATGAAAGCGGAGCTACGGATCTCTTCAGCCTCGCGGACATCGATTCGAATCTCGTCCGACCCACATCGAAATTTTCGCGTCAATACATGCTCGGGCTCTTCGGCGCCGTGCCCCAACTCGCACACTTCCAGGAGGCCGCAGTGCATGCCACCGAGTAAGGCCAACACCCGAGGTCGCAAGGCCGCGCAAACCCGGCCTCTGCGCCGCATTCTGATCCTGTGTGAGGACACCAAAAGCTCACGGGACTACCTCGCTGCATTTCCCCACGACAGAGAAGTGGTCGAGATCGAATGCATCGGCACAGGCAGAAATACGGACAGCCTCATGGAAAGCGCCATCGAGCGCGCGCAAAGCTCCCGGAGCCAAGGGCGACCCTATGAGCGCGTGTGGGTGGTCTTTGATAAAGACGATTGGCCGATGCGGGATTTCAGAGAGTCCTCGAGCCCCGATTGGAGATGGCGCTCAGAAATGTGCGGCGCTTGTCTTTTGAAAATGAGCGGCTCCATCAGGCGAGGCGCAACCCTTCCACAATCGTTCACGAACTCGTGGATGCCTTGATCAAGCTCGATCCCGCCCGACAGGGCAGCGAAACATTTACATGAAAATCAATGAAGACATCCCGGCCGTATACATCCGCACATTGTTTATGATTGAAGGGAGTTGCTTTGCGGAATCTGCAAACGCACGCTCGACCTCTGCGCCTCAACCCTCTGTTGTCAGACTTTTAGAAATTTCAGACCGGCACTCCTTAAAACTTAATGCTGAGAACTTAAAAACTTACTCCCATGGGCTTCACCTACCGCAAATCTGTTAATCTCGGCCCGTTCCGAGTGAATCTGAGCAAGTCTGGCTTGGGCTATTCTGTCGGGGGGCGTGGATTCCGCGTTGGCACAACGGCGCGTGGGAAAAAATACACGAGCTTCAGCATTCCTGGGACGGGAGTTGGCTATCGCAAATCTGGCGCTGGTTGCCTTGTCCTCCTCGCCAGCATACCCGCCACTATCGCCATCGGTCGCTGGCTTGTCCTTGCTTGCATCAACCTAGATGCAACTTGAGATTCCATCAGCGGACGAATTGACGGCCCAAGCCTTCCGGTTTAGAAAGGAAGACAAGTATGCCGCCCATCCTATCGAAGCCGCTCTACGATATCACCGTTCCCAAGCCGAAAAATCCGGCACGGAAAGCCACGGTGGCTTCGATTTTGAATCGGCCGAAGTCCTCTACCGAGCAAGCGCTCAAGGGCTACGACTTTCTGAAATCCCACAGCTCCCGCAAAGCCTCGCGGAACTAAGCCGGCTGGGCGCGTTGGATCGCGCGGCGCGCTCGGGCTTGCGCCAGAACATCGAAATCCACGGACCCGTTTACGCGGAATCCCTTTTTCTTTCGGCCTGGGAAGCCCAAGGACGTCGAGGAGGAGCCGAGCACCATGTTCACCATGACCAAGACTTGGGAAGGTGGTTCAAGCGGCTGTACCGGAATCTTCACTTCACCACATTGGGCGACTACTTCGATCGCCTCCGTTTGCACGAGACCATCTTTCCCGAGACCGCCTACCGGCTCGAAGGATTCACCATCAACCCCAAAAACAAAGAACTGGCACCAGTGGTTTCCCAACCCCATGTCGAAGTGGACATCTCCATGGCCCCGGTTTCAAAAGGCGAAACCGATGCCCTCATGGCAGGCCTTGGTTTTGCCCCTGTCCAGCTCCGCCACGAAGGGATTCAGGACGACGGCTACTTCGCCTATGTGCACCCTGTCTCCGGTGTCCTTGTTTTTGATCTGCACGACGAAAATGTGGTGCGCCTGCGAGGGACTGACGAACTCGTGGTGATTGATCCATTCATTTGCCTGGCCCGTCGGGGAACTTGGGCCGCGTTTAAACTGGCAGAGATCGGCCTTCCCGAGCCGCCAGACGACCAGTTTGGAGGCATGGAAAAATCCCTCGAATGAACACCCGACCCAAGACTCACTCGCCATCGGTCGCTGGCTTGTCCTTGCTTGAACCCATTACGAATGCGTCCTATTCTATGAGCGATGACTTGGATCGAAAACATCGAGAGATGGAGACAGCTGCCAGCCGAAGAGAAACTTCTTCGCCGTTGGGAGGCGATTCCTCGCGATGTGGCCCAGAGCATGGCTTTCGAGAGAGAACCAGTGGAGATGAGCCTCCTTCACACAATACACGCCCGGATCGAGCTACCCGCTTTATTGAAACAACACGGGGCATCCTCTCCTACTCCGAGATAGCTCCACTCCTGGCCGAGCAAGTTCTCATCGTCGAATCCCGCATCTATCGCGGTGATTTTTCAAACTCTAGCAAAGTTCCCGATATGGGAACTATTTTCTTGCCATTTACATCGAACGCCTCGATCTTGAAATGAGAGTCATCGCACGCAAAACACTTCGAGATTTTTATGAAAAGCACGCCGCCGCCAAAGGCCAGCTTGGAGCTTGGTTCCATGAAGCCGAAGCAGCAAATTGGCGCGGGCCGCAAGACATCAAAAAACACTACCAAAGCGCCGACATACTACCCGAAAATCGCATTGTCTTCGACATTAAAGGCAACACCTTCCGTCTCATTGTTAAAATCCACTTCAACAGGAGCATCGTTTTCATCCGTTTTGTCGGAACCCACGCGCAGTATGACAAAATCGATGCCACAACCATCTGAAGTTATGAAACCAAAAATTCTTAAAACCGAAGCCGAATACAGCACCGCCTTGGCCAAGGTGGAGTCGCTTATGGATGCCAATCCCGGTTCCAAACAAGAAGAGGAACTTGAGCTCTGGTCGTTGCTGGTCTAGCGCTACGAGCAGGAGCACCACCCCATCGACTTTCCAGACCCCATCGAGGCCATCCGCTTCCGCATGGAGCAAGAGGGTCTACGACAAAAAGACCTCGCAAAATACTTCCCCGGGAAAAACCGCGTCTCAGAAGTTCTCAATCACAAACGCCCACTCAGCCTCGGCATGATCCGATCGCTTCACAACGGCCTGGGAATCCCAGCCCATGTTCTCCTGCAGGAATGCACCGCCTGAGTCCCTTCCTGCCCGAGTCCTGCTAATCCTGTCTCACCCCTGAAAATCCATGACTCCATGAGGGAATTTTAAATTTTAAATTCTGAATTTTGAATGAAAGAAGCGAACCCGATTTTGGAAATGAGCTATCGTTTCGCCCTCGATGTCACGGCGGCAGCAAGGATCATGCGTGAGCGTAAGGAATACGACCTTGCCTCCCAATTTTGGCGATCTGGGACAAGCATCGGCGCGAATGTCGAAGAAGCCCAAGCCGCGCAAAGCCGCGCTGATTTCAAGTCCAAGATGGGAATCGCGGCGAAAGAGGCACGCGAAACCACCTACTGGCTCCGCTTGGCTCGCGACGCTGGGATTCTTGGCTCCAAGAATGCGGAAGACCTCCTGGCACAAGCCTCAAGCATTCAAAAAATCCTCACCTCCATTGTCAAAACCACCTCCGAAAATCCCTGACTCAAAGGGAGAATTTTAAATTTTAAATGCTGAATGCTGAATTCCATCAAAAATCCAAAATCCAAAATTCAACATCCCTCTTCATTCCAACATCGGCCGAAGGCCAATTTCCCATTCCGCCTTTCGAATTTCACCAACCCACCATTTTTCATTGGCAACGGCTGGAAACCCTTCACTTCGGATGGAGAGACAGCTTTTTTCGATCCAGAAAATGGACTCGCCATTTCCGACACCCACCGAGGCAACCTCATTCTCATGCCTGATGGTCTGCTTGCTCCGATAGACCTTCGCATTCAAAAACTCTCCGGAAGCATCCTCGATATCGTGAAATTACTCACAGCAGCGCCATCGGCCGCGCCACAGCCTACGAATTTTGAATGAGCAATGCTGAGTTCTGAATTCCAACAACCATCCAAAATCCAAAATTTTCTTACCCCCTCCATCACCCCTGTTGCAGTCTTTGCGACAACCCACAGTTCAGGATTCTTCATCTGCCAATCCAAAATCCAACATTCAAAATCCAACATCTCCGCTTTCGCCACTGCATCACGCCGGAGTCGCGAAGCGCAAAGGAGGACAGCCAATCCAAAATTCATCACCCAAAAATTACCTCACACGCTACTCGTTACCAGTAAATCGATACAGCGGCTCCGCCGCAATTCCTGTTAATTGACTCGCTTCCGCTCACCCTACGGGTCACTTTCAGCATTCTTTCTCCGCTCCGCTCCGATCCTGTCAAAAAATACTTTCTGAATCGAAAATCCAATGCACAATGATGCGCGATTTCTATGCGAAAAGCGATTCGCAGATTGTTAAATATCAGCAATTAATTCCTGAAACCTTCTACGCGATAGTTTCTTGCAAACCTTTCACGCCATGAAAACCAACACGATCTGCCCCGTCGGCCCCATCCGCGCTCAGACCTCGGGGCTTGCCGCAGCATGAAAAAGACATCCTCGACCACCAAAAAGGCAACAGCTTCTCACCAGAGAGCTTTCGAAGAAATCGTTGACCTGATCGAGCAGTCTCGTTTGCAGGCAGTTAAAGCGGTTAATACCACCTTGATTGATCTTTACTGGAACGTTGGCAAATACATCTCGTCTAAGATTCAAAGCGAAGGCTGGGGCAAAGGCACCGTCCTATCGCTCGCTACTTTTGTTCAGAAAAGGCAACCCGGTATTAGGGGGTTTTCCCCTCAGAACATCTGGAGGATGCGCCAATTTTTTGAGACCTACCGTGACCAGCCAATTCTCTCACCGCTGTTGAGAGAATTACCATGGTCCTCCAATCTTCATATCCTCAGCCGCTCAAAGCGGCCAGAGGAGCGCGAGTTTTATCTTAAGATGGCCAGCCGCAACCACTGGCAAGTCCGCGAAGTCGCCCGCCAGATGGACGCCTCACTTTTCGAGCGCAGCCTTCTCCACCCGCCAAAACTCTCAACCGTGTTGAGAGAATTGCACCCGCAGGCAGCAGATTTTTTCAAAGACATCTACTCGCTTGAATTTCTCGGTCTTCCTGCCGAACACGACGAAGCCGACCTCCACCGCAGCCTGCTGCGGAATCTGGGCCGCTTCATCACCGAGTTGGGCCGCGATTTCTGCTTTATCGGTTCCGAGCATCACCTCCAGGTCGGCGGACAGGATTTTGCCCTCGATCTGCTCTTTTTTCATCGCGGCCTGAATTCCCTCATCGCCATCGAACTCAAAGTCCGGGAATTCCGACCCGAAGACCTCGGCAAGCTCAACTTCTACCTCGAAGTCCTCGACCGG
>VFJO01000048.1 GCA_009886045.1 Verrucomicrobiota bacterium | reverse complement strand
CGCCACGGCACGGCCGACTCGGTCGTTCCCTACGAGGACAACGCCGCGCCCCTTGTGAAGCTATGGCAGGATAACGGTGGGCGTCTGAAGCTCTTTCCCAAGGAGGGAGCCGACCACCATCCCCACGGACTGCGAAATCCCAGGCCGCTCATCGAGGCCATTCTTAGCGAGGGGGCACAAACTCCCGAGCCCCCGGCAAAGTAAACCCATCAAAATGACCTGAGATTTTGAAAATGAATATCAAGCAAGTCTACATGGGATGGAGGCCTGCGGTGACTCTGGTTGCGGTCGTCATGATGGGGGCTATGAATGGGTTTGCTCAACCCTACATTGTGGAAGAGGGTTCCGCAGAGCTGTCGGGGAATTCTCGTGCACAGAGGCCGGCGAAAGTCGATCCCGATCTCCCGAATGTGCTGATCATCGGGGATTCGATTTCCATCGGCTATACCGGGGTGGTGAGCTCCCAGTTGGCGGGTAAGGCCAATGTGATCCACAATCCGGGCAATGCGCAGGGAACCAAGTTGGGACTTGAAAAACTGAAGGAATGGCTGGGCGACACGAAATGGGATGTCATCCATTTCAACTGGGGCCTGCACGACCTGAAAAGTGTGAAAGCAGAAACCGGGGAGAATTCCAATGATCCTAACGACCCTCGGCAGGCCGATCTGGAAACCTATACTGCCAATCTGGAGATTCTCGTTAAGCAGTTGAAGGCCACCGGTGCCAAACTGATCTTTGCCACCACGACGCCGTTCCCCGCCGGGGTGAAACCCTTCCGGCTACCGGAGGATGCTGCGAAATATAATGCGGCCGCACTGGGCGTTATTCGGGCCAACAACATTCAAGTCAATGATCTGTATCAATTGGTGTTGCCGAAATTGAACGCCCTGCAGAAGCGGAGGAATGTGCACTTCAATGAAGAAGGTTCGAAGGTTTTGGGCGAGCAGGTCGCGGATGTGATTCAAGCCGCTCTCGCTGAACCGCAGGCGCAGGCTTCTCATTCTCCCGCGCTACATTCAGAAGTCCAAAAGCAAGCTGCTTTTGGTATGAGATCATCTTTTACGATGGGATCAAGAGCGCCTATCCATCGGACCACTACCCTGTGAGTGCGACATTCGCCAGCAACCCCCTTGATGCCACCGCACCGGCTTTGACTGATGAGAAATACCAATAGTCACTCATTAGCTATGGATCACAATTGTGCTGACTTTGCCGACCCTGCATCGGACGATCCTGTAAAGCGGGCGGCGAGTCGCGTCCAAGGGGGCGCTGTTTTTGAGGCCCAGACATCCATCGACCCGCAAGGCTTCGAGCGCTGGATCGGACCTGCTGTTTGGCTCGAAATGATCCACCGGGCGGTCGGGGAGGGGGCTGTCGAATGCGCCAAGGCGAACTATGAAAAGCAAAGGGAACTGATCCCTTCATCGATGAACGAACCGAGTGCAACCGAGTCCTCGCTTTTATTCGACTCGCGGTCGGACTGGTTCAGGCGCTGGCTCGAAACTTTTATGAGTGGCGTATCAAGAGCGAACCGTGTAACTTCACTTGTGCGATCCGGCTACAACAGCAACCTCCCCAAAAGAGATTGCAACCCTCCAGAATGATCATCCAAAGCAAAAAATATAGGTCTTTGGCTTTTGTCGCGGCGGCGCTGTTTTCTTTGTCTTTGCCAAGAGCGTTGGCTCAGGTTGGGCTAACGGCCGGGCAGCCGCCATCCGAAGAGGCAGACTTGAACGATCTCGCCGATACGGCAGTGAAGGCCTTGCAATCGGGTGACTACGCCACGGCGGCCGCGAAGTTCGAGGAGCTTTCTCCGAAGATTCTCCCGGATGCACCGCAGTTGGAGGATGTGCTCTTCATGCTGGGTGCGGCCTATTTTAACTTGGAGCAATACGACAAGGCGGTGGAAAATTTAAAAAAGCACCAAGAGAAATTTCCGAAAGGCAAACAGGCGAATGATGTCGCCTTCAACCTCGCCCAGGCGCTCCATTTCAAAAAGGACTACGCGGGTGCCGTCGAGAATTACGCGAAGCTCAGGAACGAGCGGGAATTTCGCGACCGGGCGCTTTTTTACGGCTCGTATTCGTTGAAGGAGGCGGGCCGCCTGGACGAGGCGATCAAAAATCTCGAAACGCTGATCACGCCCGATGTGCGCGATGCCCAAGGGGTGAAGGCCGCGATGCTATTGATGGCTTTCTACGGCCAGAAAAACGAGGACGAGAAGCGGAAGGCGATCTTCAACCGTTTGCTCGGCAAGACCGATTTGATCGATGATCTCGGCAAACTTAACTCCATGGCTGTGGAAATGGGTGACGACCATTTAGAGGGCGGACGGGCTCGAGAGGCAATCTCAGTCTACAATCTCGTGCGGTCGCGCGATGAAGTCATCAAGTTTCAAGAAGACCGCCTCGCAAAATTGGAAAAGCAACTCGACCAGTCGAAGACCTTGATGGGCGGTGGGGCCTTCAATGCCAGCAGCCAGATTTCCCGCATCCAAAACCTCAAGGAAAGTATCGCTGAGGCGAAGCGATTGGTGACCGATTCCAAAAATCTCCCCGACTTCGCACCTGCCGTGGCTCTGCGGATCGGCCGGGCTTTCTACGACAACGGGGGGAAGTGGGAATCGTTGCTGGCCTACAAAGATATTATAGAGCGCTATCCGGAGGCGACGGAGACGGAAATGGCGATGTTTGGCACGATCGTGAACTACGCGGAGCTGAACCAGCCCAAGCCATCCCGCAAGATGGGGGAGGAGTTTTTAAAAAAATACCCGCAGAGCACGACTGCGGACACGGTGGTGTATCTGCTCGGAGCCACAGCGCTGATGACAGATGATTTGGAATTTACGGAGTCGCATTTTGGGCGATCCCTGCAGGAGCGCCCGGCCAGCTCGTTCAGGGAGGAGATGCTTTTCCTCTTGGCCAATGCAAGGTTCGGGCTTGGGAAGTATGAAGAGGCCCTCCAGGGCTACGAGGAATACAAGAAGGAATATCCGAAAGGCACGCATGCCGAGGATGTGGAATACCGCTCTGCCATTGGACTCGTCTTCAGCGGCAAATACGAGATGGCCATCCCCGCGTTGGAAAAATACATCCAGCAATATGGAAAGGGCCAGTATTTGCCAGATGCCCGATACCGCCTCGCGCTCTGCTACTATGCAGCCAGCCAGTATGAGGATGTCATCCAGCGCTGCAAGGATTGGGAAAAGGAATTTAAAAATGATATCCAGCTCGGCGAGGTTTTGGCCCTCCAAGGCGACTCAGAGGCTGCGAAGGGGGATGACGATGCCGCCATTGAGAGCCACATTCGCTCGTGGCAAATCGCCACAACCGACGAGGTGATCAACCACTCGTTGTTTGAGGCGCAAAAGGGGCTCCAGAAAAAAGGCGATTGGACGCGGATGAGCGCGATGTTCCAGGAGTTCGTGAATGGCCGCCCCGAGCACCCTCTCGTGCCCATGGCGATTTTCTGGATCGGCAAGGCCAAGGCTCGCGAGGGCAAGGTCGACGAGGCCAAGAAATTCATCGCCGACACGGTAAAAAAATACATCGCCGATCCGAAGCGCGAGGCGGTCGAACAACTCCTGCAACAACTCGCCCAACTTTGCTCCAAGAAAAAACGGCCCGTGCCGGTCGTGCCCTCGCCGGCGTCTTCACCGGCCGCGCCGCCCGCTCCCGGCGAGCCCGCTGTGGCGCAGTCCACGCCCGATCCAACCCCTCCTCCCGTGCCTGAGCCTGTGGTCGATCCGAATGTGGAGATCGATGCGTTGCTCGGCGATGCCGGCACGCTTTCCCCGACTGCGCAAGCCCGTATTGTTTACCTGAAATCCGAGGTCGCCATGCTGCGGAAGCAGAAGGAGGAGCACGACAAGTTGCTCGAGAGCATCGCGCAGAATTTCAAACCCGAAGATCTCAGTCCGATGCTGCTCGCGCTCTCCGGCGATCTCGTGCTCGAGAAGGGGGATCAGGCGAAAGCCGAGCTGCTCTTCCAAAAGCTCAAGATCACCTATCCGAAGAGTGATGTGATTGATTTCGCCTACAACGGCATCGGCCAGCTGGCGCTGGCGAAGGGGGAGAACGAGAAGGCGCTAAAATTCTTCACCGCTGCGATCGAGGAGATCGGAGCCACGCGGAAATTGAAGGATGTCACGGTCGGCCAGGCGAGGTCCCTGCTCGCTCTCGGGAAGCTCGACGAGGCCAAGAAGGTCTTTGAGCAAGTGGCCTCGGTTCGCGAGTGGAGAGGCGATGCGACGGCGCTGGCGG
>VFJO01000011.1 GCA_009886045.1 Verrucomicrobiota bacterium | reverse complement strand
TGGCAGTGGGTTTTTCCATCGAAGAGCGTGGGCAAGGATCCAAGGAGCGGCGTGCGACGCCGGCATCATGTGCATGACAACGGAGTAGGGAAGGCTCTGGGTGTGGCGGTGCGGCGGGCGGGAATCGCGAAGAAAATCACGGCGCATACGCTGCGGCATTCGTTTGCGACGCATCTGCTCGAGGGCGGAGCCGATATCCGCACGGTGCAGGAGCTCCTTGGCCATAGCGATGTGAGCACGACGATGATCTACACGCATGTGCTGAACCGACCGGGCATCTCAGTACGGAGTCCGCTGGATGAGTCGTGAGAGATTGAATATCAACCGCTTGAGGATTTCAATGGCCGTTGCTACGCGTCTGAAACCTAAGTCCACTCGGTAAGCCTACCGTTTTTTTCTCTGTGCTCTCTGTGTCCTCGGTGGTTAGTTTTCTTGCGTTTACCAGCCAAGGACTTTGGCAAAAATCAGTGGGGCGACGATCGTGGCGTCGGATTCGATGACAAATTTCGGGGTTTTTTCGCCGAGTTTACCCCACGTAATTTTTTCGTTTGGCACTGCGCCGGAATAACTTCCGTAGCTAGTCGTCGAGTCGCTGATCTGGCAGAAGTAGCCCCAGAGTGGCACATCGGTGCGGCGGAGGTCTTGGTGGAGCATGGGGACGACGCAAATCGGGAAGTCGCCTGCTATGCCGCCGCCGATTTGGAAGAAGCCTATGGATGTTTTGTGACTGGTGGGGGCATACCAATCGGCGAGGGAAATCATGTATTCGATGCCGGAGCGCACGGTGTGGACATTTTTGACATCCCCTTCGATGCAGTGGCCGGCGTACATGTTGCCGAGCGTAGAATCTTCCCAACCTGGAACGAACATCGGGAGGTTTTTCTCTTTGGCAGCGATCATCCAGCTGTTTTTGGGATCGATTTGGAAGCTCTTTTGCAATTCGGGCGAGTCGAGGATCCGCCAGAAGAACTCGTGTGGGAAAAAGCGCTCTCCTTTGGCGTCAGCTGCCATCCATTCTTTCAAAATCACATCCTCGATCCGGCGCATGGCTTCCATTTCAGGAATGCAGGTGTCGGTGACGCGATTCATATGGCGGGCGAGAAGGGCCTGTTCATCGATGGGTGTCAGATCGCGGTAATTCGGAATGCGCTCGTAGAAATCGTGCGCCACGAGATTGAAGATGTCCTCCTCAAGATTGGCTCCTGTGCAGACAATGCCGTGCACTTTTCCTTGGCGAATCATCTCGGCAAGAGAAATGCCCAACTCGGCCGTGCTCATCGCGCCAGCGAGTGTCATGAGCATGATACCGCCTTGGTCGAGGTGGCGAGAATAGGCCTCTGCGGCGTCTTTGAGAGCGGCAGCGTTGAAGTGGCGGTAGTGGAGGTCGATGAATTGAGAAACTGGGCCTTGTGACATGGTGTTTAGACTTGGTTGAATATGAGAAATTTTAGCAGGTTGGTTATTTGGTGCAAAGGGAGATTACCGATCTTTTCAGCCTTGAGAATAAGGGTTGTTCACAGTCTCTAATAAAGAAGGAATTATTTTTTGACATCCTTCTTCTTCTTATTGGTGTGAACAAGCTGGGGAAATCATGTTCTTCATGCTCCCAGTGGGTGTTCCACGGTTAATGGACCTTGTGAAGAACCTGTGCGCCAGAAAGAATGAACGCGAAAAACTCTCATTTTTAGGTCGGTTATTGAATTTTGCTGGCAGGGATTCACAAGTTGTTCACAGGCTGTTGACATGTCTGTATTCCTCAGAAAACGTGTCATTTCAGAAAAAAATTCTGAGCAATCGGCATCCGGCGTCCTATGCCGAAAGCTCGACTGGTGACTTTAAGGCCAGGCGCGGCTTGTTTGCGCTTATACTCGTTAAAATCCACTTTTCGCGTTACCCAGCGGACGGTTTCCATCTCGAAGCCGGCTTGCACAATTTCTCTGATGCCAAGGTTTTCTTCCACGTAAAGCCTGAGAATTTCGTCAAGGATGTCGTAAGGTGGTAAGGTGTCTTGATCTTTTTGATCTGGGCGAAGTTCTGCGCTGGGAGGTTTCTCAATCGTTCTGTGAGGAATGATTTCTTTAGCGAGGTTGAGATGCCTAGCGAGCTTGTAAACGAGCGACTTTGGCACGTCTGAGATGGCAGCAAGTCCCCCTGCCATATCGCCGTACAGTGTGCAATAGCCCACGGCGACTTCGCTTTTGTTGCCAGTAGTGAGTAGTAAATGGCCAAACTTGTTCGAGAGCGACATCAGCGTCAGGCCACGAAGACGAGCCTGCATATTCTCTTCGGTGGCGTCTTCAGGCAGGTTGTCAAAAGCGGGTTGCATCTGCTTTTTAAAGATCAGAAAACTATCGGAAATCGGAATGGTGAGACATTCTATGCTGAGGTTTTTTGCCAGTAGGAGGGCATCCTCCACGCTATGAGTGGACGAGTAGGGAGATGGCATTGCGACGCCAGTGACTTGCTCTGCACCGAAAGCTTCAACGGCCAGACAGGCTACGACCGCGCTGTCGATGCCCCCGCTCAATCCCAGCACTGCCGAACGAAATCCACATTTCCCAGCATAATCTCGCAGACCGAGGACTAGAGCGGATCGTAATTCTTCCATGGGAGCTGCGTGTGCCTCTACGTGGTCGAGCGACGCCAACTGGGTAGATTCCGCAAATCCCGGGAGCCGCGTACGAATTCCGCCATCGGCGTCAACTGCCAGCGAGTGGCCATCGAAAACTAATTCGTCATTACCGCCAATGGCATTGCAGTAATAAAAAGGAACGCCATGGCGAAGGGCTTGATTTTTGATCATGGCCTCACGTCGCTCGGGTTTGCCGAGTTGGAATGGAGATGCGCTGAGATTAAGAATCGCTGATGCTCCTGCGGAGCAAAGTGTCGCTACTGGGTCGCAGGAATACAAAGAACGCGGCAAATATTCTGGCGTCCAGATGTCCTCGCAGATGGTGATGCCATAAAGTTGGCCGCCGATGTCGACAGGAACAGGTTTATCACAGGGCTCGAAATATCGAGTTTCGTTGAATACATCGTAGGTGGGTAGCAAAGATTTATAAACCCAGCGAATTGGTTTTCCACGCTCGAGAATGGCGGCCGCATTGAAGAATGGGAGTCCCGAAGGAGAAGCATTTCTATTCACGCATCCGACAATCCAAGCCGCCCGACCAACCGCGCTGTGGATTTCATCTAAAACCTGCAGACTTCGTGGAACGAAATCCGTCTGAAAGAGCAAATCTTGGGGTGGATACCCAGTCAGAACCAATTCAGGTGTGAGTATGATCTCTGCGCCTTGGTCTTCGAGTGTACGGCAGGCTTCAGTGATCCGGCGAGCATTGCCCTCCAGGTCGCCTACCGTGGAATTGATCTGTGCAAGGCCGATCTTCATGAAATCACCAGAACCCCCACTGACGAGTAGTCATAATATAAATACCTAGGCCGAAATTTGTCACAGCATGGGCCAGTACACACGCGGCTAGGCTCCCGGTGCGTACAGCTACGAAATTATAGATCACTCCGCAGAGGAAGGCGGCAGGCCAGTCCGCCATCCCGTGTACTAACATAAAACACACAGCCACAGCAGCGAATGATATCCATTGGAAAGCCCCCACCGGAAGCGTCGTGAAATCCTCCTTGATGAGATACCGCATCAAAAAACCGCGCCAAAAAATCTCCTCCACCAAGGGAACAATGATGACCAGTCGTGTGAACCTCGCCACGACCGTCATCCAATAAAGAGACGTGCCTTCTTGAAAGATTCCGGGATCAAAACCATCCACGCGCGCACCGGCACCGAAAAACACTTGGGGAGCGATCCAGAGCCCTAGTACCGCAACGCCAGCTACTAGTGCCACGCCCAAGCCGCTGCGCTTTGCAAAGTCATATTGCCGCCAGTAAAAAATGAGCACACCAGCGCAGAGAGCCGTTTGAAGCGGATAAATCCAATGTTCCGGGTGCTGCAACCAGACCGATCCGGCAGCAGGATTTTTGACCAAAGAGACGAGCACGAGACTGCCCATGAAAACCAAAAATGGCGCCACATAAGCTGCCAGCGGCGAACGAAGTGAAACGGGATACGACATCGCTGATCACTAAACCACACGCAGGAAGTTTTTTTAAGCCTAAGTTTGAAAAATCCAAACCGAACGGCGAACAGCGATCGGGCCTTAGAGGTTTTCAAGAAATTGAGCCGCTTCGTGGCGGATCGCTTGGCGCTCTGGGGCCGCGCGTTTGCGCCATGAGCTTACCATCATGCTTGTGCGCGGATTCGATGCAAAGCGGTCGGCGTGGCGATCGTAAAAGTCCCAGTAAAGCAAATTGAACGGACACGCATCTGGGCCGATTTTTTTGTTGGGGTCGAAGCGGCAACCCGAGCAGTAATTGCTCATCTTCGAAATGTAGGCGGCGGAGGCTGCGTAGGGCTTCGTGGCCATAAAACCGCCATCGGCGTGGAGAGCCATCCCAAGGACGTTGGCTGCCATGACCCACTCGTGAGCGTCGATGTACATTTCCAGAAACCAGTCATGAGCCGCCTTCGGTGAGATTCCCGCGAGCAGGAGGAAGTTTCCAAGGATCATGAGGCGTTGAATGTGGTGGTTGAACGCCGTGTCGCGCACTTCGCCAATGACAGAGCTCAGGCAGTGCATCGCGGTGTCTCCAGTGTAGAAAAACGCCGGCAGTGGCCGACTGGCGCCGAGTGCGTTGGATGAGATATAGTCGGGCATTTTCACCCAGTACACGCCGTTGACAAATTCCCGCCAACCGATGATCTGGCGAGTGAAGCCCTCTACGGCAGCGAGCGGGGCCTTACCCTCTCGGAAGGCTTGAATGGCACTCTCCACGCACTCCATCGGAAGTAGGAGGCCAAGATTGAGCGAACCCCCAATCATGCTGTGAAACATCGTCGGCGAGTCTTGAAGCATGAGGTCTTGGTAGTCGCCGAAGAGGGGGAGCCGTTGCTCAACGAATTGCTGGAGTGTGGCGAGTGCGCCTGCGCGTGTTGTGGGGAGCCAGCAATCCTCGGCGCGGCCTGCATCTTCTGGAAACCAGCGGCTCACTTCCTGGATCACATCCTCAACGATCGGGCTATGGATTCGCTCCAAGGTGACGGGGCGGGGCGGTGTGGGAGCGCCATCCTTTTTCCAATCGCGTACGGATTTGCGATTGTCCGCATCGTAATTCCAGAGGCCGCCGACGGGCTGCCCATCGTCTTCCATGAGAATCCCAAGCCGCTGACGCGTTTGTCGATAGTGAGCTTCCATGACTAAGCGCTTCTTCCCTTTGGCGAAAGAAGCGAACGCCTCGCGCGACGTCACAAATTGGCAGGTGGGAAACGTCTCAACCGGAATCCTGCCTGCAGTCGCCACGTCGTTCAGGATTTGCAATTGCGACCAGTTATTTGGCTCCATCACACACAGCGCGTGCGGACGATGTTGCGTGAGGTGGTCCAACAAAGAATCGCGGAAATTGGGAGCATCCGCCATGCGATGGTAATCCACGTCCCACCCGCCTTCGCTCAACTCGTGAGCAAACTCGCGCATCGCGGAAAATTGAAAGACGCGTTTGATCTTGTGCGCTCGGGCGGAATCTCGGGCTTCGATGAGAAGGATGACATCGCGTCCGCACACTCCGGCGTCCAGCGCTGAGTGGTGCAAAGTGAGCTGGTCGCCAAAAATAAGAATGGTGTTTTTCATGGGATGCTATTTCTACGATCGTGAGGGGAGTGCCGTTTTCAAATCACTCCAAGCCGGAACTCTTCGCACCAACAAGCAAATCATGCCGTTCGAACAAACCGGCTGCCTGAAAGTTGGCGAACGAGTTTTTTCATTTCCAGGGCAAGGAGGGTCGAGGCGACTGTGTGGCACGGGAGGGCACTACGCTCGATGATCGTGTCGATGTGGACTTCGTCGCCCCCGATGGCGGCGTGGACTTGGGCTTCATGGCCGGAGAGTTCCGGACCGCGTGTGGGAATGAGGTCGGGTTTTTCGGCAAAGAGAATGCCCATGTCGTCGAGGATGTCTCCGGCGGAAGTGATGAGCTTGGCTCCTTGTTGGATGAGGCGGTTTGACCCGGTGGCGTTTGGGTTGTCGATACGGCCAGGAACGGCATAAATCGAGCGTCCCTGCTCGCCGGCTTGATTGGCGCTGATGAGCGCACCGCTGCTGGCACCGGCTTCGACCACCAGGACACCGAATGAGCATCCACTAATGATGCGGTTGCGCATGGGAAATGTCTGGCGATCGGCTTTCACGCGCATGGGAAATTCTGTGATGACCGCTCCGGAGCTGGCCATGCGCTCGGCGAGTTCCTTGTTTTCTGGAGGGTAGAATTCCAGCAATCCGCTCCCGAGCACGCCGATCGTGCGCCCCTTGGCTGCAAGCGCAGCTTGGTGTGCGGCGGTATCCACGCCACGAGCTAGCCCGCTTACCACGGTGACTCCCGCATATGCCAGTTGGTAGGAAATTTTTTTCGTACAATCCGTGGCGTAGTGGGTCGGCTTCCGCGTACCAATCACGCCGATGGCATGGCGGTCGCGATCCAGAATCTCGCCCATGGTATAGAGAACGGTTGGCGGGTCATGAATCTCACGCAGGAGGCTGGGATAATCGGGCGAGGCCAAGGTGAGCACGTTGGCACCAGATTCCCGCACGAGCTCGAGCTCGGCGGTGAGGTCGACATGGGTTTGCCACTCGTGCAGGGATTTCGCAGCTTCGGGACCAATGCCTGGTACGGATTGCAAACGCGCAGCCGAAGCGCTCAAAACCTCCTTGGGAGATCCCATGGCCTCCAGCAAACGGCGTACCCTCACGGGACCGATCCGTGGTACCATGTTCAGGGCGATGTAGGCTTCGGACTCGGTCATCGGCATCGAGTAGAACTATGGCGCTCTCGCATCGGCAAATCAGGCCGGAGGCGTCGAGAGCCGGGCAGATGGGGCACGGTCCCAGAAATAGCGTTTCAGAAGAACCTTGATCGTCGCTGTAAGCGGTACGGCGAGGAGGGCACCGAGCAGACCGCCCAGAATCAAACTCCAAGCCAGCACGGAGATGATGACGGTGAGGGGATGGAGGCCGACTGATTCACCGACAATTTTTGGCGCGATGAAAATCCCGTCTATGTTATTTGCCAAAACAAAGATGGCGGTCACGATGAGCGGGTGCATCCAGTCGCCGAATTGGGCCGCCGCGATGATGACGGCCGGGATGTAGCAGATCATCATTCCAAGGTAGGGGATGAGTCCGAGGACACCTACCATGAGCCCAATGAGGATGGCAAAATCAAGACCCATCGCCAACAGAGCGATGGCGATGAGGAGGCCGTCGATAAGACTCACAATGAGTTGCCCCCGGAAGAAGCTGATCAGATAGGAATTGATCTCGCTCACAAGCGAAACGATCTCGTTTTTCAAGGGTGAGGCGCGGAGGGGGAGGTAGCGGCTCCAGTTTTCGGCAATCAAGGCGCTATCCTTTAAAAAAAAGAACAGGAAGATGGGCACAAGAATCATGCTTAGGAGGAGGCCAAAGACGCCGAGAAATCCACCCAGACTGCGTTGAAGGAACTTACCGGATTCCACGGCGAGGTCGGGAAGCTTTTGCTGCACCCAGGTTCCGGCATCTTTGATGGATTGGGTCACCATGGAGGAGAGCTGTTCGTTGGTGGCTTGATCTGTCTTCTCGCTCTGAAGGAAATCGAGGGTTGAGAGACGATGAAGGTTTTCAAAAGTGAGCGTCGTGAGGGCCTGCGTCTTCTGCATGTAGGTAGGGAAGTTCTGCACCAGCATCGTTCCTTGGCGGTAAGCAGGCGGAATAATGTACACAAGGAGCCCGACAAAAAATGCGGCAAACGCGATGTACACGAGTGTGATGCTCACAATACGACTCAAGCCGAGTCGCATCGAAAATTTGACCACCGGTTCGAGTAGGAAGGCGAGGATGGCCGCCACGGCAATCGGGGTGAGGACCGGTTGGAGAAAGGAAATCGCACTCACGACCAGCGAACCAATAAGCAGAATCGTGAAGCCAATGGCCAGAAATGAGAGCGAGGTAATGGCCGCCCAGAGCGTCTTGGTTTGAAACGGAGTTGGTTGCATCGCGATTAATTTACTGACCCGACTTGTTCAAAAAGGAAACACCTTGTTTCTGACGATCGAGGAATTCCTTCGCAAGCTTCCGGTAGGCCAGAGTTCCGCTGCCGTGTGGGTCATGCTCGAAAATTGTTTTGCCATGGCTTGGAGCTTCCGCAAAGCGGACTGTGCGCGGAATGACGGATTTGTAAACGACTTCCTGAAAGTGGTTGCGTACTTCTTTTTCCACGGCGGGATTCAGGTTTGTGCGGCCATCAAACATGGTTAGCAGGAGGCCTGAGATCGAGAGCGTGGGATTCGCGCCGCTTGCCCTGATGCGGTCGGTGACTTCCATGAGGAGTCCGAGGCCCTCGAGCGCATAGTATTCGCATTGGATAGGCACAAGAATCTCATCCGCCGCAGCGAGGGCGTTTGACATCAGGATGCCCAGCGAGGGGGGGCAATCGAGGATCACATAGTCGAAAAGGCTCTGGCGACGAAGTGGCTCGAAGCAGGTTCTGAGCCGCATCATGTGGTCATCCATGCGGGCGACTTCAATCTCGGCCCCGGCGAGGTCGAGATTCGAGGGGATCAGCGAAAGGTTCTTAAGGCGGGTCGGAATCACAAGCTCTGGAGCGCTTTTCTCACCGATGAGCGCGGAGTAGATACTGGGATTTTCAGATTCCTTCGGGTCCAGAACACTTGATGCGCTTCCTTGCGGATCGAGATCCACAAGAAGAATGCGGGATTTTTTTTCCGCAAGGGCCGCGGCCAGATTGACACTGGTCGTCGTTTTGCCGACCCCGCCTTTCTGATTCGTAATCGCGATGACTTTCATTAAGTAGTTGCCACTGCTTTGTTGCACAGAGCGCGGAGGAATTGTCAACAGCTTCGGCCGATATGCTCAGCGTTTGCCATAATAATCGACAAGACCCGCAACGACACTGTCGGCGTATTCTCGGTAAATACTCTGGCGTGTGGCTCCGGCAATCTTCTTTTTGCCCTCGTAATCACCAGCCTGGATGCGGGCGTGAACGTCGCGAGAGTTCATCACGTAGGGTTCTACGTAGATGACCGGGCATTGGAAAAGTCGGTTTGCAAGCAGGTTCCTGCCCCAGATGTAGTTACTTGTTCCGATGCGGACAGCGGTTTTTCCATGGTAGATGAAGGGAGGGAGCTTGGTCGCGGAGGACATGGTTTTGACGAGGGATTTTGTGACAGCGACTTCTTCGGGGTAAGTGCGATTGAGAAGTTTGACGAGCATCTCGAAACGCTGGTCGTCGTAAGTGAGTTCCTTCGCGCTCCAAGCACCTGTGATGAGAAAATGGAGGTGGTTTTTTGAGACGAGGGATGGCTTGGCCGGGTTGCCCCATTCCTCAGCATTGAAGTGGAGGCAGAGCACGAG
>VFJO01000123.1 GCA_009886045.1 Verrucomicrobiota bacterium | reverse complement strand
GCCGCTCCTCTCGAGCAGCCTCATTCCCAAGAGCCCTCATGCGGATCGGATCCGGCTTCTTTGGGAGCAAATGCGTCCCATGGTTCTGGAACACTTTCCTGCAGCGGCTGGAAAAGCCGATGCAAAGAGCTATCTGGATAAAGCTCATCATCTCTACCAATACGACGCTTATCACTCGCTCTCGATCGAGGGGTTTCAGGTTACTCCGGAGTTGGTGGCTCGTATTGCGGCCGGTAAGGATCCCGATAATCCGTCGATCCGGGAGGAAAACAACCAACTCGCTGCCAAAGGATACAGCATGGCCCATGAGGCCGTGCTTCAAACCATCGGCAAGATCTTTAATGGGGAGCTCCCTGGAAAGATAGTTGAGTCGGATCTTCCCTACTGGTATTCGGAACTGCACAAGCCCTTCGTCCAAGTGGGACGACTCTCGATGGGCGATGTGGCGGGGTATCGCGAGAAGCCTGTCTATATCAGGGGATCAAGCCATGTTCCGCCTGCGCCGGGGCTTGGTGTGGTTGATGGCATGGAGGCTTTGCATGGGGCACTCGCCTCGGAGCCGGAAGCCTCCGTGCGGGCGATTCTCGGTCATTTCCTCTTTGTCTACATCCATCCTTTTTCCGATGGGAATGGACGTATCGGAAGATTCCTCATGAATGCCATGCTGGCCTCCGGTGGATATCCATGGACGATTCTGCGTGTCACACGGAGGCAAGCCTACATGGATGCGCTCGAAGAAGCTTCCGTCGCACGCAACATCATTCCCTTCACGAAATTCGTCGGTGCGGAAATGGCGGTCGATTGGTCTCCTGAGTTGGCTGAAGCAGAGCGGTTAAAACGATAAGCTGTCTTGATATATTGCTTCCAATCGGGAGCACCGCGTGGTTTCCTCTGGTAGAGTCGCTCCATGTCGAGATGTATTTTGAAAGAAAATGAACACTGACCCCCAGTTCACTCCAAATCAAATGCCCGCTCACTCATACAATTTCTTCATTAAAGGTTAAAATTTGAGCGTTAACCGTTAAGCGTTTTTCTCAAAAATTTTCCCCGGATTCAGTATTCCTGCTGGATCGAAGGCGGCTTTCATGCGGCGCATGATTTCAAGGTTCAGATCGCTTGTGGCAGCTTTGAGAAATTCTTTTTTAGCGAGTCCGACCCCATGTTCGCCGGTGATGGTGCCTCCGAGGGAGACGGCGAAATCGAAAATTTCCTTCATCGCGAGTTCGACTCGGTGCATTTCCTCCTGGTTACGCTCGTTGGTCAGGAAGGTGGGGTGCAGGTTGCCGTCACCCATGTGACCGAAGGTCCCAATTTTGAGATTGTGACGCTGACCGGTCTGCTGGATGAAGCGGATCATTTTCGCCAGTTCGCTGCGGGGAACCGTAGCGTCCTCCAGGATGGTCGTCGGCGCGACACGGGCGAGCGAGGAGAATGCGGCGCGGCGCGCTGTAGCAAGGGCTGCAGCTTGTTCAGCGGTTTCGGCGACCTGCACAGAAGTTGCCCCATGCTGCAGGGCGAGTTCCGCCATGCGATCCGCCTCTTCGGCGACTGCGGCAGGATGGCCATCTGTCTCAATCAACAAAATCGCCGACGCATCGCGGGGAAGGCCGACCTTGGCAAAATCCTCCACGCAATTGATCGTCACCGCATCGAGGAACTCCAGAGTGCAGGGAATGATCTTTGCCGCGATGATAGCCGACACCGTCTCGGCAGCGCTCTCCATCGTTGCAAAGACAGCCATGAGCGTGCGGCGCGCGGCGGGTTTTGGGATGAGTTTGAGCAAGACCTTGGTGACAATGCCGAGAGTGCCCTCGGAGCCGATGAAGAGGTCCCGGAGCGAGTATCCGGCAACATCCTTCACACATTTGTTACCTGTGAAAATGACCTCTCCCGAGGCCAGCACAACTTCCAAGCCCATCACATAATCTTTCGTCACGCCATACTTCAGCCCGCGTAATCCGCCAGAGTTTTCCGCGATATTCCCACCGATCGTTGAAATCTTCATCGACCCTGGGTCCGGGGGATAGAACAGGCCCACCTTTTCGGCGACTGTGGCCACATCAAGCGTAATGGCGCCCGCCTCAGCGAGCAGAGTGAGGTTTTTTTCATCCACCTCCAGAATACGGTTCATTTTCGAGAGGCAGAGAACCACGCTTCCCTCCACAGGAATACTCCCGCCGCTCAATCCCGTGCCTGAACCGCGCGCGACCACCGGCACTCTGCATTCCCCAGCGATCCTCACCAGTCCAGCCACCTCATCCGTGCTAGTCGGAAATAGCACGAGATCCGGCATGGTCTGAAATGTCGCCGTGCCATCAAAAGAATAGGGAATGAGGTCTTCCTTTTCCTCAAGGCGAGCTATATGAGGCAACTGTGCTGATGCTAGAGACTTGAATTTTGGAGACATAGAAAGTGGGATAAGATCAATTCTAAGGTAAATGAAGCTCCCCGATGTTTCTTCGTGGATTTCACAAAGAAAAAGGATCGAGTCAAGACTCCGCACAACGCTTACGAAACGCCTTCTTTGCTACATATGCGGTGGCGTAGCGTTTGAGATTCAGTCTTGGGTCAGACATAAACATTTGACCCCAAGAATTTTCGTTTGGATCTGCGGCGGATGTATTGGACGGCGAGGCCGGCGAGGAGAACGACGGCATAGAAGAAGGCTTCGGGTTCGGGGACGGCTGTGATTTCTGTGCCACCGCCGATGAAACCCCGGTCGAAGCCGTTTCCGACAAAGCTGCTGCCGGAGTCGCTGTAGAAGCTGATGTTGGCGAGGTTGGAAGTGAGAGTTGAGTTGTTGGTGAAGACAAGGTTGCTGGGGTTTGCGTAATTGTTGACTTGTGTTCCGTATTGGGTGGTTCCGCTCCAGTTCCAAATCGCCAGAGTCG
>VFJO01000023.1 GCA_009886045.1 Verrucomicrobiota bacterium | reverse complement strand
CCACGGCGGGGCGGCGGGGGCGGCGCGGTGGTTACACCGAACAGATCGAGCAGATATTGGAGAAAGCGATCAAGGGCCTCGATGTTGTCATGATCAATCGCGGTGTCTCTGGCGAGCTCGCTGCCGACGCCGCGGTCCGCATCCAAAATGAGGTCGCGCTGCGCGAGCCCGATCTGGTACTCTGGCAGGTCGGTAGCAACGACGCGCTTGCGTTCGTTCATTGGAAGGTTAAAAAAGACTCTCTTTTATTGCATTCCATGATCCAGCAAACCGCACTCGCACAAGCCCGCTCCACTTACCAACCGAAGCTCCCAGCCTCGCTCAGCGCGACATCCGCTGCTAAAAAATCTCCCATACCGACATCAGGCGACATCGAAATCCGCGCCCTCTTTCCAAATACCTTTGACCTGCCAGCGGTGAGCTTTGAGGCCGGCGCGCCGACAGCATCGTCTACACCCATCCGTGTTGGAGTGATCCTCTCCGGCGGTCCAGCCCCCGGCGGCCACAATGTTATCGCAGGGCTATTCGACGCAATCAAAAGCATCCATGCCGAAAGCTCGCTTATCGGCTTCCTGAATGGCCCGGACGGCCTTCTTACGAACAAAGCCATCAAAATCGACACCCAGCTCCTCGAGAGTTACCGCAATACCGGCGGGTTCGATATCATCGGCTCTGGCCGCACAAAACTCGAGTCGCACGAGGATTTTTTAAAAGCTCTAGAAACCGCAAAAACCCGCAATCTTACCGCGCTGGTGGTGATTGGTGGCGATGATTCGAATTCGAATGCCTCAAAGCTCGCCGAGTTTGCAAAGGCGAACAATGCCCCACTCTGCGTGGTCGGGGTTCCCAAGACGATTGATGGCGACCTGCGCGGCGAGTACATCGAAACGAGCTTCGGATTCGACACGGCGAGCAAGGTTTACTCCGACCTCATCGGGAACATCCAGCGCGATGCCATCTCAGCCCGCAAGTACTGGCACTTCATCAAGCTCATGGGCCGCTCGGCCTCGCATATCGCGTTGGAATGTGCCCTGCAGACGCATCCGAACATCACGCTCATCTCAGAAGAAGTCGCCGAGCGCGGACCCACGCTGAAGCAGATCGTTGAGCAAATCGCCCTCACCGTTTGCCAGCGCGCCGCCAAGGGTGAAAAATTTGGCACGGTCCTGATCCCTGAAGGACTCATCGAATTCGTACCTGAGATGGGAGCGCTCATCGGCGAGCTCAACGACGCCCTCGCGCACCACGGCGACGCCTTCAATGCCCTCGAAACCCTCCCGCAAAAGCGCGAATTTGTGGCTGCCAAGCTGACACCCGCCGCCGCCTCGCTATACCGCAGCCTGCCGGGTGATATCGCGAACCAGCTCATCCTCGATCGCGACCCCCACGGCAACGTGCAAGTCGCCCGCATCGACACCCAGCGCCTCCTCATCGACCTCGTCGAGGCGCGTCTGAAAGAAATGAAGGCCGCCGGCACCTACAAAGCCAGCTTCTCGCCACAACCCCATTATTTCGGATACGAAGGCCGCTGCGCCGTGCCATCAAACTTCGATGCCGACTACACTTACACCCTCGGCTTTACAGCAGCTCTCCTCCTCCGCGAAGGCCTGACAGGGTACATCTGCTCAGTTCGCGGCCTCACAAAACCCGCCGCCGACTGGCAAGCAGGCGGCATCCCCATGGCTCAAATGATGAACCTGGAACGCCGACATGGAAAAATGGTTCCCGTTATCAAAAAAGCCCTTGTCGAGCTTGACGGACCTGCCTTCAAGGAATTTGAAAAACACCGCGCCGCCTGGGCTGAGGAAACCCAATACGCCTTCCCCGGCCCGATCCAATACTTCGGCCCAGCCGAAGTCTGCGACCGTCCGACCATCACACTCAAACTAGAGAGCCTGCAGCCTCCAACTGAACCAAAGGTTGAAATTGGAAGTTGACCCATGCGGAGCGCTTTGATTGATTTGGTCGCTCGCGGTCAAAGGCCTTTCTGCGATTTTTCTTAAAAAAACCCTCACATTAAACCCTATCCCACTATGTCCGATTCCAACACCCCGAGCAGCGAACTCATTTTGGAAACAATCAATCTGTACGTTCCAGAAGTTATGCAAACAATGGCAGGCATTTCCGCCACACCAGAAGCGGGAAACGCACATGCGCCCCAACCTTCCACGCTATCTGGAGTGACAGGCTCCATCGGACTCAGCGGGAAAGTCAATGGGATAGTTTACACGGCTTTTACGGAAAAACTTGCCAAGATAGTGGCTGAAAAAATCCTCGGCGGTAGCCCAAGCGATCAAGATGTGGCCGATGTCGTTGCAGAGCTTACAAACATGGTCACTGGCAACCTGAAGTCCCGTCTTTGCGACCTCGGCTTCAATTGCGCCCTTAGCATTCCAAGCGTCATGAGGGGAGATGATATTACAGTATCAGCAAAAAACGCATCCATCAGCGTGAGCAACACTTATGTAATTGAAGGTTGCTCCGACACTTTGATTGTCCAAGTCTTTGCAGCGTTAGAACAGTAATTTTTTATACAAATGAGCTCACCAAAAATCCTTAGCATCGACGACAGTCGAATGATTCATACCCTTATCAACAAGGGCTTCGCGTCCTATGACGTGGAAATGTTTTTCGCCAGTGATGGAGTTGAAGGCCTAGAGGCTGCCGCAAGAGTCAAGCCCGATGTGATTCTTTTGGACGTCACGATGCCGGTAATGGACGGCGTGGAGTGCCTTGGAAAGCTGAAAGCCGATCCATCGCTCAAGGACATTCCCGTTATCATGCTCACAGCAGAGGCCGGCAAAGAAAACGTTCTCAAAATCGCAAAGATGGGCGTGCGCGACTACATTGTGAAGCCTTTCACCGAGGCCAACGTCATTGATCGCGTCTCGCGCCTGGTGGACCTGAAACACAAGGGCTCGGCAGCCAGTGCGCAATCGACGCCCTGTCAAACCACCGGGAAAAAAGTCAAAAGCGTCACCGAAGTGATCAAGATCTTAGTTGTTGAAGAATTCCCAGCCATTATCGAATCCATCAAAAAGGCGGTTTCAAATCGCGGGTGGGAAGTCATTGGTTGTGCGAGCCCTGCGGAAGCGGCCGCGCATGTCGCCAGCACCTTGGCTCCGGAAAATACGCCAGACATCATCTTGGTGAGCTTGGCTTTTCCACATAACGCAGCCCTCACGTTTTATGGAACGATTCGCTCCAACCCAACCTTGAGAGGCGTTCCTGTAATGGGCCTTTGCGTGAAGACTGCTACATTTGAGCAAAATAGCGCCAAAGATACAGGTTTCGTCGGTAGCATCACAAAACCTCTCGACCTGAAAGAACTTCCAGACCGATTAGTCCGCGCCATGGACTTGGACAACACCCCGCTATACTACAGCATGGACGAAGATTTTCAGGTTGTGACTATTCCAGAGGATTTGAGTGAAATCGGGTCACTCGACCTTGTTCGCTACTCCCGCTCCAGGCTTTCCGGCCTCGTCAACTCGGGACAAGACAAACTCATCATGGATCTCACTGGAGTTAAAAAGTTTGAAGTTCCATTGCTCCGTGCCATTGCATGCATTCTTGTGGAGGCGACAGCGCTGGATATCACTTGGCGCATAGTCGGTTCGGATGATGATATTTTCCCCTTGCCCTCACTGATGGCGAGCAATCAGAAAATCGCTGCTTTTAAAGATATTAAGAATCCATTTGAAGGCTCGAAAACACTCGATGTTTTCCCAAATCACGATGCCGCAAAAAAGGCATTTTAACAAAGCAACCTTTTGTCTCTTCAAGTGAACCTTAGCCTCGCAAAAGCAGATCACCCAGCCAGAGAGTCCCAGTGGCTGGGCTTCACTTCTTGCGGTCGGCAATACGCCTGTGATCTCCTATGGGTTAAAGAAGTCCTGCGTTGCCCAGCCGTCACTCCCGTCAAGCTGGCCTCATCCTATATTCGAGGCGTCGTCCACCTGCGCGGTCAGATTTTGACGGCCTTTGACCTTGAAGCGCGCCTCGGCCACCCCGTTTCTGAGCCACGCCCTGCGAGCCGCTGCATCGTTTTTAAGACGACGAACGATCTCGTTCGCCTTCCCCGCCCACCGGAAGACCATGAGCTGGCGGACTCAGATCCCACAGGGCTACTGGTCGATGCGATTGGTGATATCCTGCCGCCCGAAACACGCGTTCTGCCAGCACCACCCGAGGCACTCAGCGGCTTGGACACCCGATTTATCGCCGGAGTCATCAGCTCACAAGATAGCCTCACGACCGTGCTGCAAATCGGCAACCTTGTCTCCATGTTGGAATTGAAGAAAAGCCCCGCGGTATGAAAACGACGAACCAAAAAGGGGACTTCAAAATCACACCCGGTCTTGAGTTGAACACTTCCACAGTCGAAACGGCCGCCGCACAGCTTGAAAAGGCCTTGCAAAAGGCTGACGCAGCAAAGTCGGTGGAAATCGACCTCTCCCAGACTTCTGCATTCGACTCGGGAACAGTGAAAATTCTTCTGGCCCTCGCTCAAGAATGCCAAACTCGTGGTCTCAACCTTAAAATCCAAGCCTCGGAGGAGGCTAAACAATTTCTGAACTTATTCCACCTTCAACGCCGCATGTCGATTATCACCCAGGAGGACGCCGAATGAGTGCAGACCAAGAAATGCTCGATCTGTTTGTCCAAGAGTCGAGCGAACACTTGCAGACACTTGAGACAGATTTGATGGCGCTGGAGTCGAATCCAACAGACAACGCCCTACTGAACAGCATTTTCCGATCTGTTCACAGCATCAAGGGCGGCGCTGGATTCTTTGGCTTCGACCCCATCGTCAAGCTGGCCCATGTGATGGAGAGCGTGATGTCACTCCTGAGAGATGCCGTCCTCAAAGCAGACCAACCCATGGTCAGCCTGCTCATCTCGACCTCGGACAAACTGAACCTCATGCTCGTCAATCCAGAGCGGGCCATAGAAATCGCCTGCGAAGGCGAGATTGCGGGCCTCAAAGCCATTCTTGACGGCACCTCCTCAGGAACCACACCCTCTGCCAGAAAAGGAGGCGAAAAACCTCCCGCAAAAAATACGAAAATAAAATCAGATTCCGTTTTTGACAAGGAACTTGCGAGATTTAATTTTCATCCGGACGATCTTTTGGATGGGCTGAAGCATGGCCAAAACTTCTACATCGTACAGGCAGAATTGGCCAAAGAAATCGAGTCGCAATCACAAACGCTTGAGAACTTTGTATCAGAGTTAGCATCTCTCGGCACGCTCATAGGCACAGAAGCCTCACTACCGGATCATGTCACTCTCTCCAACTGTGCAGCTGCCGATGTCTCTTGCCGCTTCTTTTTTGTAACGGCCTTGGAGCCATTTATTCTCTGTGGCGCACTTGGCCTTGGAGATGAGAACATCCACCAGATCGACTCTTCCAAGCTTGGCGAATGGGTGAAAACCGCTCCAGCTCAAAACATGGCTCCTATTGTGCACGAGCCACAAGAGATTGAGGAAAAGCCTCCAGAGGCTGTCGTATCTCAAAGCATCGTGCCGACGTCGCCGACGGTTCCCACCATCGCGACTAAACCTGCGGAGCCCACAGCCACCCAGATTGATCCCAAGCCCGTAGCAGCCGCCAAGCGCAAACCCGAAGAAACCATTCGAATCAGTGTCGGCCTTCTTGACTCGCTCATGAACCTGGCGGGCGAAATGGTCCTCGGCCGCAACCGCTTGCTGCGAATCGCTGGGCGCTCGGACACAGGGTCCGACAACTCGCAGATGCAGTCCGTGGTGCAGGAGATCAGCTCGGTCACTTCCAATCTCCAAGACACAATCATGCGCGCCCGATTGCAGCCAGTGGGCAGCCTTTTTGGGAAATTCACACGCATTGTGCGAGATTTGAGCCACAAGCTGGACAAGCAAATCCAGCTTGAGATTTTTGGTGATGATGTGGAGCTCGACCGCACGCTTCTGGAAGGCCTCTCGGATCCGCTCACCCACCTTGTGAGAAACAGCGTCGATCACGGCATTGAGATTCCCGCAAACCGCATCGCCAAGGGCAAAACTTCCTGCGGAACCATTCGCCTCTCGGCCGCGCACCTCGCCGGACGTGTCCAAATCGAAGTCCTCGACGACGGCGGCGGCATGGATCCCGAGCGACTCAAAGCTAAAGCCGTAGAAAAAGGCGTCATCACCACCGAGCAGGCGTCCCAGATGACGGACTCTGACGCACTCCAACTGATCTTCGCCGCGGGTTTTTCAACGGCTGAGGCAGTGAGCGACATCTCCGGACGAGGCGTGGGCATGGATGTGGTGAAGACCAACATCGAGAAACTCGGCGGCCATGTGGAACTCGAGAGCCGCTTGGGTCAAGGCACCCGCATCATTATTCGTCTCCCGTTGACGCTCGCGATCGTTCCGGCCCTGATCGTCGGCTGCCGGGGCACCACCTACGCACTGCCTCAGATCAATGTGGATGAAATTGTCCACCCTGGAGAAGAATACCCGCTCAAATCCATGGGCGGTGCGCGAGTTCTTGAGCTGCGAGGACAACTCCTTCCAGTCGTGGATCTCTCCGACCTTTTGGGCCACCCTCCTAGGGAGAATACCAAACAAGAAAACTTCGTGGTCGTTCTGAGATTGGACCATGTCTCCTACGGACTGATCGTTAATGAAATTATTAGCAACGAGGAAATCGTGGTGAAACCTCTCGGCCGCCATCTTCGCTCAGTTTCATATTATACAGGAGCCACGATATTAGGTCAGGGTGAAATAGCAGTGATATTAGATCCGAATTCCATGGCTCAAGGCAGGATTTCAGCCTCTCAATTGGCTCAGAACGCCTCAAAATCAAACGAAGCCGCTCTTTCTGAATCCACTTCCGAGCGTGTGCTTATTTTTCAGGAAACCAATGGCGAATTCCTCGCCATCCACCTCAAAAAAGTCATGCGTGTCGAATCCGTCAAGGCCTCCGACATCGAGCGCATCGGCTCGATGGATTGCCTCCGAAAGAACCACGACTCCACCCTGCGATTGGTCCAACTCTCGGATCTTCTTCCCATCAAGCCGCAGACCCAACGCGGAGACGAATTCTTCCTCATTGTGCCACGGCCACCATTCGATGGATTGTGCCTCGTCGCCTCCCGTATCGTCGACTCCGCCGACCTCTCGGATGACCAGATCGACAGAGCCACCTTCAAGGCCAGAGGGCTCAAGGGTAGCGCAGTCCTCTCAGATCGCCTTTCACTGGTCCTTGATTTCGACGCCATCGCGGAAATGCTCACTGCTGGCGGAGACGAGACATCCGTATTCGCACAAGGCCATTTCATGCTCACGGCTAACTCGCAGAAACCAGGTCATTCCCAGCACCACATTACCCAGCTACCAAACGCCAACGCTCCAGCAACTCTCACCAATTAAAATACCATGAAAATCAACCTCTCCACGCGACTCGTCATCAGTATGGCAATAGGTGGCCTTATTCCAGTGATGGCGCTGACCATCTTCGGCCTCAACTCCGCCAACCGTATCGCCGAATTTTCAAAGAAACAACTTCTGGCCCATGCGGATGCCTCGATTGAGATCATCGAGAGAAACCTCTTCGAACGCTACGGCGACGTGCAAGCCTTTGCCTCAAACCCAGTGGCCAAAAATTTTCTAAACGGTGAAGAAGTGGACGCCTCTTCCCTTACAGAAGCCATCAATACCTATGTGAAGCTTTATGGGTGCTACCCGATCAGCCTCATCCTTGACGCACAGGGCAAGGTTGTCGCTGTGAATTCGTTGGATGCTTTAGGAAAAGCAATCGACTCCAACTACCTTATGGGTAAAGATTTTTCTGGCACGGAGTGGTTTATCAATGCCAAACAAGGTCGTTTCACGGCATCGGATACGCTCACTGGCACCGTCGTAAGCCAACCAGCTCGAGACCTCGATTTGAATAAACTCCTCGGCACAGATTTCGAAACCATCGGGTTCGCTGCGCCAATCACAGGAAAAAATGGAGAATTCTTGGGAGTCTGGAGGAATTTTGCGGATATGACCTTCGTCGAAAGTATCTTACACAAACCATACAATCAAATGAAAGAAAGTGGAATCTTATCCACTGAGATCACACTCCTGAACGAACACGGTCTTGTCCTCGGCAAACTGGACCCATCCGCTACAGGAAGCGAAGATTTTGTAACCGATTCCAAGATCATTCTCACCGAAAACTTGGTTGCCGAAGGAAGAGAAGCTGCCAAGGACATTCTTTCCAAGTCAGCCGCCATAGGCAGAGAATTTGATACGACCCACAAAAAGAATGGACTGTTTACGGAGCAGCCACAAGCAAGGGCGTTTTAGGATATCCGAACCCCAACTGGCATGTTCTTGTAAGCGTCCATGAGCAGGATTTGCTTAAGCGTGTGGTGGAAATAACTTGGGCCATATCGGCCTGTGCTGTTATTTTCATGTTTTTAGCTGCAGTGATCATCGGTCGATCGATCAGCAAACCGATCGTGGCATGTGCCCAAGCCGTAAAAAAACTGGCCGATGGCGACTTGAGTGGCGGCGTCAAACTCAAGCGCGGTGATGAGGTGGGCGTTCTGGCCAACTCGGTGGATACTTGCATCGAGAACCTTCGTAAGATGGTGCAGGAAATCACCCATACATCCGAAGCGTTGACAGAATCCGCGTCGATCCTTACCGAGACCGCCAATTCACAAGCTGCAGGTGCAGAACAAACGAATGTTCAAGCCCATACAGTTGCCGCTGCAGGAGAAGAGCTTGCTATCAATTCCAAATCTATGACAGCCTCCGCCGGCGAGATCAGTCAAGCCGCAACGACCGTAGCTGCCGCCGTCGAGGAAATGTCCTCATCCATCCAAGAGGTCGCTCGCAACTGCACGCAAGAATCTGAAATCGCTCGCAAGGCGGATTCACAAGCCCGCCAAACACGCGAACTCATGATCAAGCTCGACGATTCGGCGCGCCAGATCGGAAAAATCGTGGAACTCATCAACCAAATCGCCGAGCAAACAAACCTCTTGGCGCTCAATGCGACCATCGAAGCCGCCAGCGCCGGCGATGCCGGTCGCGGATTTGCCGTTGTGGCCAACGAGGTCAAGGAACTCGCCCGCCAGTCCGCGGCAGCAACTCAGGACATCCGTCTCCAAGTCAGCCTCATCCAAGAAAATACCTCGAACTCCATGGAGGCGATTGATGATGTGGCCAAGGTCATCGAACAAGTCAGCCAGATCGCTTCCAGCATCGCGGCAGCTGTCGAAGAACAATCCGCCACCACATCGGAAATCGTTCGTTCGCTGCACAATGCCACATCTTCCACAAAGAGCCTGTCTGAAAACGTGAAGAACGCCTCTGCCGGCGCGGATGAAGTCTCGCGAAACATCAACGGCGTCTCCCAAGCCGCCAGCGAATCCGCCAAAGGAGCCTCGCGCATCAGCTCCAGCGCAGGGGAACTCAGCCACCTTGCCGGTTCCCTCGGGCAACTCGTAAATCGCTTCAAGTTGTAACCCCTCCCTTTCTTCATGCGAATTCTCATCGTTGACGATTCAGCACTTTATCGGAAACTCCTCTCGGACGCCGCTTCGAGCGTTCCGGGAGGCGAAACCGTAGCCGTTTCAAGCGGCGAGCTCGCACTTAAGCGGCTGGAATCCGAAAAATTCGATCTCGTTCTGCTGGATGTTTTCATGAATCAACTGAGCGGACCGCAAACGCTCGAGAAACTCAAGGTCGCACACCCTCAGTTATCCGTGGTTATGGTGAGTGGTGCCACGGGTCGAGATGCCGAAATTACGGTCGGCTGTCTGGCTCACGGAGCGATGGATTTCATTTCGAAACCCTCGAGCTCTTCATTTGAGTCTGGAATGGAGGCTCTTAAAGCAGATATTCGAAGGGTGTCCACATTGGCCCGCCTTCGCGGCGCATCGGCTTCCGCCTTGCACGTGGCTCCCAAGCCAAGCACCCAAACTGCAAAGGCACCGATCAAACGCCTCCAACCACCGCCATTTCCCGAGTTGATCCTCATCGGCGTCTCAACCGGCGGGCCAAATGCCCTGTCCACCATTTTACCAATCATTTCGCCCAAACTCCCCGTTCCCATCCTTCTGGTGCAGCACATGCCCGCCACGTTCACCAAGTCCTTGGCCGAGCAGTTGGACAAGATCAGCAGTCTTTCCATCAAAGAAGCGATCAATGGCGAAATCCCAATGCCAGGCGAGGCCCACATAGCTCCGGGAGGTTTCCATTTGGAAATCTTTCGCAACGATGCAGGAAAAATTCAAACCCGCCTCACCAGCAGCCCACACGTGCAATCTTGCCGCCCTTCGGTGGATGTGCTTTTTAATTCTGCCGCCAAATGCAACCTTCGCGGCGCTATTGCTATTATTCTCACAGGGATGGGTTGTGATGGAGCCGATGGAGTAGCAACCTTGCAACACGCATTGCCCACATGGTGCATCGCTCAGGATGCATCAACATCCACAGTTTACGGAATGCCTCAAGCCGTTGCTCAGAGAAATTTAAGCGACGAAATCTTGCCACTTCAAGAAATCGGGCCCCGCATTAATAAACTTTTCAGACTTTAATCACCAAGGGCAATAAATCTCAGGGCACATGTTTGATTTCTCTAAAAACCCAAACGATTTGGGAATTCTCTCGCAATATGTTGCGCAAGCTTGCTGCATCCACTTAGGCGAAGAAAAACGCTACCTCTTTGAGGCGCGCCTTGGCAAAATCATCGCCGAAAGCGGAGCCGTAGATATTCCGGATTTCATACGCATGGCGAAAGCGGAAGCCACAGGCCGCCTGCGCGACAAAATCATCGACTCCATGACCACCCACGAGACCTACTGGTTTCGCGACACGCGCCCTTGGGAATCACTGGAAAATGCTATTCTTCCAGAACTAGGAAAACTTCTTCAAAGCGGTAAAAAATCTCGCATTCGTATCCTAAGCGCTGCCTGCTCCACAGGCCAAGAGCCCTACTCCATCGCCCTCCTCCTTCATAAACTGAAGTCCTCAGGCATGTTGGACGGGGTGAACCTCTCTTCTTTTGAAATTACCGGCTTCGACATCTCCCCGGGAACGCTTTTTTTGGCATCCGCTGGTCGTTACAGCCAACTCGAAATCTCGCGCGGCCTCCCGGATTATTGGAAGACCAACTTCTTTGACTCCACGCTCGGAAATACTTGGACATTGAAGCCTGAGATTCGATCGATGGTCACTTTCAAAAAAAGAAACCTCCAAGACGATCTCTCGAATCTCGGCCTCTTCGATTTAGTGCTTTGCAGGAATGTCGCCATTTACTTCAAGGAGGATTTTAAAAAAGACCTCTTTAATCGACTCGCGCAAGTCATTTTACCTAATGGACACCTCATGCTTGGTGGAACAGAATCCCTCTTCACGCATCAGCATCTCTTCTCGTCGGAAAATGTATCCGGGTCATTTTTTTACAAAAGGAAATAAAAGTGGCTCGATAATAAAACCCTAATACTTATGGCAACTCAACAAATCCAACCTTCCAACCCGTCAAAAACCGATTCCTTCGATAATTGGATCGAAAGCATCCGCCACCTCTCTAAGAGCATCTCCAGCAAGATGAACAACTCACTGAGGCAAATCGACGACATCAATATGCGTGTTCGTCTTTTGTCCTTCAACGCGCAGATTCAAGCTGCCAAAGCCGGCGACGCAGGGCGCACCTTCGCCGTGGTTGCCAATGAAATCGGCAACCTCTCCACCAACACCGCACAGGTCGCGGAGGGGCTTGCAGAGGAAACCAAGAATGACATCAAGCAGCTCTCCGAAATCAGCGACCGCCTAGACTCGGTTGTGCGCGGCGGGCGACTTGTTGATCTCGCTCTCACCAACATTGATCTCATAGACCGCAACCTCTACGAACGCTCCTGCGACGTCCGCTGGTGGGCTACAGATGCCAGTGCGGTAAATGCCCTCGCATTCCCTGGCACCGACTCATCCCGCCACACCTGTGACCGCTTGGGAGTCATCCTGAACGCCTACACCGTTTATTATGACATCGTGTTGTGTGATCTCAACGGAACCGTCATAGCAAACGGCCGCTCAGGAAAATACAAGTCCATCGGCATGAATGTGGCGGCCAACGAGTGGTTCCGCAAAGCCCGCACCTCTGCAAGCGGTGATGATTTCGGCTTCGAAACAGTCCATGCCTCCCCATTAGTCCAAGGACAGCACATCCTGGCCTACTCTTGCGGAGTCCGGCGTGACGGACAGCCCAATGGGGAATTGATTGGCGTCTTGGGCATTCTCTTCAACTGGGAGGCGCTCGCCCAAACAATCGTGCACCGCACGCCCCTCTCGCAGTCCGAAAAAGAAGTCTCAAGAGTTTGCATAATAGACCCCTCGGGAACAATCTTGGCTGACTCAAAAAATGCCATCCTGAAAGACCGTGTAAACATTTCACACCTCGAATCTTTCATCCTCCAAGGAAAGGGCTTCACCATCGCCGAAGACCACGGCATTCCCACCCTCTTCGCGATAGCGACAGCCCCTGGCTATGAGACTTATTCAACCGGCTGGCATTCGCTCATTATCCAGACTTTGGGAACTTAATTGGATTCGACTGTTATGAATTCGTATTGCATGTTGTATTCAAAATACTATGTTTCAGACTCCCTCCCCAAAATATGAAAGTCTTAGCTGTTGATGATTCCATGCTTATCCGACGCATAGTAGCGTCTGCCGCATCGGTTATCGGTGCCGAATGCGTCCCCGCAGAGGACGGCCACATAGCACTCGGCGTGCTCGAAGCGGATCCGACAGGCTTCTCCCTCGTTTGCCTCGACTGGAATATGCCGAACATGAATGGGCTCGAATTTCTCAAGTGCATCCGCGCCGACGAACGCTGGAAACCACTCCCCGTTCTCATGCTCACCACGGAAGGCAGCAAGGATGCCATTATCTCAGCCATCAAGGCCGGAGCCACGGCTTACATGACGAAGCCGTTTTTCGAGAAGGATCTTACAACCAAAATGCTCGACTGCTTAGGCATGGGATTTGAGTAGTTTTTGCACAAGTATTTTGAAGTGCAAATAGGTGTATTCGCGCAAATGCGAACATATTCCGATCTAGGGCTGAGAGAGCACGCGTTCGTCTTCGGGGGAGAGCTGCCGCCAACTTCCGGAGGCAAGGCTCACAAGCGCGACTCCGCCAATAGCCACCCGGATTAACCGCAGCGTGGGATGTCCCACTGCCGCCGTCATGCGTCGCACTTGCCTGTTCCTCCCCTCGCGCAGCCGCAATTCAATCCAAAAATCTTGGACATTTTTACGAAACCGTACTGGTGGATCACGCGGGGGAAATTCTGGCTGAGGGTCTAGAGAACAGGCTCGAGCGGGCAACGTAGGCTTGCCGTCAATCAGCACGCCATCGCTCAACTGCTTCAAAGCCGAAGCGCCGGGCATCCTCTCCACAAGCACATGGTACGTTTTCTCGATATGCCCGCCAGGCGACAGCAACAAAAAGTTCCAACGCGATTCGTCAGAAAGCAAAAGCAGACCCTCGGAGTCGGCATCCAAGCGACCTATGGGATAGACTCCCTTGGGAAAACCAAAGTCCGCGAGCGGGCGGTTTGCACTGCCATCCCGGGTAAACTGAGAGAGCACGCCGTAGGGTTTGTGAAAAGCGAGGATCAAAGAATCTTGAGACGCGTGAGGTCCTGCGAGTCCACAATGCCAATTGGTCGCAGATCTTCATCCACCACCACCAGATCATCAATGCGATGGCGTTCCAAAATTTGCAACGCCTCGGCTGCAAGCTTGCTGCCATCAATCGTAATCGGGTGAAAACTCATAAACCCAGCCACCGGAGCCGTGCCGATACCAGGATTGTCGGGGAAGTGCCTCGCAAAATCACCATGAGTAAAAATGCCCGATAGCGTGCCATCGGATTGAATGACCACCGCAGCGCCAGCCCGATGGGAAGTCATCGCCTTGATTGCTTCAACAATCGGCGTCTCCGGAGAAATGATCGCCATCTCCGCAATCGGCCGCATGATTTGATTGACTCGCAAAAGAAGCAACCGCCCGAGGCTCCCTCCGGGGTGAAACTTGGCAAAATCCTCTTTTTGAAATCCCCGGCTTTCAAGGAGGACCATCGCCAGCGCGTCACCCAGCACCAACATCGCAGTCGTACTCGAGGTGGGGGCCAAGTTGAGGGGACAAGCCTCTTGGGTCACAGAAACGTCGAGTACGATCCGCGCAGCCTTGGCCAGCGTGGATTGGAGACCTCCCGTGATCGCGATGATTGGCAATCCGAATCGCACGATAGCGGGCAGCACTGCGAGCAACTCCTGCGTTTCCCCGCTGTAACTCAGCGCCAGCACGACATCGCCATCCGCCACAATACCAAGATCTCCGTGCAAGGCGTTCAGAGAATTCAGCACGACCGCCGTGGAGCCAGTACTCGTCAAGGTCGCCGCGATTTTTTCCCCGATGTGTCCTGACTTCCCGACACCCAAGACCACGACTTTGTTCCGCCCCTCCACCGCGCCTTTGATGAGATTCACCGCCTCGGCAAACCGATCATCCAAACGCGCAGCGACAGCCTCGACCTCGCAAAGCTCGACCTCAAAAACACGACGCGCCAGCTTCAAATAATCCATGCCTGAAATCATGCGGAACCAAGCGTTGCCATGCAAGGTTTGAGGCTAAAAGACGTCCAGTTCGTCCAAACCATCTAGCACGATCTGGGACCATGTCTCAAAGCCATCTCGTCGCGCGAGCAATTCGACCCTCGTCGCAAATCCCAGCTCGGCAATCGCCTTCTCGCCAGCGCTCACATCGTCGTTCTCCAGATCGACGATGTGCACGACACCCAGATGCACGCGACCGACCTCGCTGGAATCATCATTGATCAGGGCAACCGCACGCTCGGCAAAGCCACCACCAAGCCGCAACTCTTCCCGAATCTCGCGCTGCACGGCGTTGTGATAAGTCGATTGGTCAAAATGCAAAATGCTTTCATCCGAGTCATTCACATGCCCCCCAATGCCGATCGAGGCCTTGGCCACGAGACGCTTCTCGCCAGACTTCGCCCCGCGCGTGTAATGCAAAATCCGCCCACCGTGCCGAAACACAGCATAGGGAATGATCTGTTTGAGGGAGGGATCCTCCTCTGCCGCACCGCGAGGCACGAAGAAGTTATTCTCCTTTTTCATAAACGCAGGCAGGTAATCGTCCACCCTGCGACAAAGCCCTTGAAAGCTTCCCAGCCCATCAAAAAACTCCCGTTTCACAACCAACACCTGTTCCTCATTTTTGCTCATAGGCGCAGACATTGCCGCGACACGCTGAACCCGCAAGGAGAAACTTGCTCCACTGAGAAAACACATGGGCTTTTCTTCCCCTTGCATGAGTGGGGGGGTTTCTGTGACAATGTGATAGATGACAGATGAACTCGCCCAAGCCGTTGAGAGCGGCACCCTAAATAAAAAAACCGCCGAGAAGCTCGCCCGCCTCACGCCCGGATCCTACTGCACCCACAAGAGCTGGGGCTTCGGACGTGTCGCGGAATGGAACCTCATCGCCGGTCAGGTCTTGATTGATTTCAAGTCCAAGAAAAACCACCCCATGCAAGCGGTCTATGCAGCAGAGACCCTCGCGCCAATACCCGCAGATCACATCTTTGTAAAACGCGAGACGGATCTCGATGGCATTCGCGCGCTCGCCAAATCCGACTCCTCCGCTCTGGTCAAAAAAATCCTTGCAGACTTCGGTGGCAAAGCCTCTTCCGAGCAAATTGCCTCCGCGCTCACACCAGACGTATTCGACGTCGCCGGCTTCAAACGCTGGTGGGATGCCGCACGCAAGAAAATCAAATCCGACGGTCACTTCGGAATGCCAGCTAAAAAAACCGATCCTTATGTGCTGCTGGAAACCCCAGTAAATTCAGGCACCCGCCTCCTTGATGGATTCCGTACGGCGCGACACACACACGATCAAATCCTCGCCCTTGAGGAAATTTCAAAATCCCTCGATGATCTCACCGGTAGTGAAGATGAGCTCCAAGCCCTCATCGTCCAGATCGAAGAAGCTGCCCATCGCGCTAGGCGCCTCCAACCCTCTGCAGCCATTGAGATTCTTATCGCTCGGGATGATGTACTCGAGAAGTTTAAGTCACTCCAAGCCGGATCCGAGGTCCCAACCATCGCCAACATCATCGCTTCCGAACCTGGAAAGCTCGGGCAAATCTTGGAATCCATCCCGGGCTCAAAAGAAAAGCGCGTCCTCGAAGCCCTCGAACCGGCATTCGGAGAAGTCTGGGGTGACAAAGCCATCGAATTGCTTCCCGCAGCAGGAGCTCGCCTCATTGCGGATATCTGTCGCTTGTTTGAAAAACACAAACGCAAGGAACAGTTCCAATCCATCGTCGAAAAATGGATCAGCGAGCGCTCGATTTCTTCAGAGATGCTCATCTGGCTCTGCAAAGAGCGTGACAAACGATTCCCAGCCCTCTTCAACGCGGAGCTTCTGGCCGCTGTCTTCAGCGCCCTAGAGGCCGATCTCCTCGCCGAAAAGCGAACCTCGCGCCTGAAAGATCTCCTCATCGATGACGGCGATCTCATCGGCGACCTCCTTATCGGAGCCAGCCGCGACGTGGTCCGCGACTCCATGCGGAAACTCATGCTGACCCCAGCCATTGAGGACCTCTCGAAGCGCTCCCTTATGGCCCGCATCGTGAAGCTCTACCCCGACACACAGAGCATGATTACCGGTGCTCACCAAGATATCGAGAAGGCCGATAACCTCATCGTCTCCTGGTCCAGCCTCGAGAAACGCAAAGCCGAACTCGACCTCCTCATCAGCAAGGAAATCCCTCAAAACCTTCGCGACATCAACATCGCCAAGGAACAGGGTGACCTCCGCGAAAATGCCGGATTCAAAGCCGCCAAGGAACATCAGCGCGTCCTCCAACGTCGCCGCGCCGAGATGGAACATGACCTTGTCACCGCCCGTGGCACAAACTTTGAAAGCCCAAGCACGATCCAAGTCTCCATCGGAACCGTTGTCACCATCCAACACGAGGATGATTTGCAAGAAACATTCAGCATCCTTGGAGCATGGGACAGCTTCCCGGATCTTGGCATCGTTTCCTATAAAGCGGGAGTCGGTCAGGCGCTCCTCGGCGCTGCTTCAGGATCAAGTCTGGATCTCCCAGCAGAAAACGGAACACGCAAGGTGACGATCAAATCCATATCCGCCTTCACGGATCTGGAACTCCTCAGGTCCACTGTCCACCTCATGCCCAAAGGGGCACCTGAGGCCAGCTAGATCCCAAAGACAATATCAAAGAAAGGCGGATGCCACCAGATTGGGAGGCATCCGCTTTTTTGTGCCTCCGAACAACGAGCAAATATCAAGCGCCGATACCCACTGCCGCCCTCACCCGCTTCATTACGGAATCCGAAGCCTCCCTCGCTTTCTCAGCGCCATCGGATAGGACGCGATCCACAAAGTCCGGATTCGACAAAATTTCTTCACGCCGGACACGGAAAGGAGCAAAAAATTCCCAAATTCCAGAGAACAGTCGCTTCTTCAAATCCCCGTAACCCGTCCCGCCATTGCGGAACGCATCCCCCATCTCATCGTACTCCCCGGCGGAGGCGACAAGCTTGTAGAGATCGAGAATCACGGAACCATCGGTCGGCTTCGGCAAGTCAACCGCAGTGGAATCGGTTTTGATCCCCATGATTTTTTTCCGAAGCACACCCTCAGGAGCAAAAATCTCGATCGTGTTATTGTAGCTCTTGCTCATCTTGGCCCCATCCAAACCGGGCACAACCGCCGTCTCGTCAAGAATACTCGGCTGAGGGAGTTTGAAAATCTCACCAAAAATCTCATTCATCTTTACCGCAATGTCGCGAGCCACCTCAAGATGCTGCTTCTGATCCCTTCCCACCGGCACGAGGTCGCTATCACAAATGAGAATATCTGCAGCCATGAGCACAGGATAGGCAAACAAACCGTGCGAGGCCGCCAAGCCTCGAGCGGTCTTATCCTTGAACGAGTGGCACCGCTCAAGCAGACCCATCGGAGTCACCGTGCTCAAAATCCAAGCCAACTCGGCCACCGCAGGCACGTCCGATTGACGAAAAAAAACCGCCCGCGCCGGATCTAGTCCACAGGCGAGAAAATCCACCGCCAACTCCCGCACGTTGGCACGCAACGCGGCGGCATCGTGCACCGTGGTGAGCGCATGCAGGTCTGCTATGAAGTAATAGGCCTCCCCCTGCTCTTGAAGCTCGATTGCAGGCTTCATCATGCCAAAATAATTTCCCAGATGGAGGGTTCCAGAAGGCTGAATGCCGGAAAGAATACGCATCCTGCTTGAATACCATGTCCACCGCTGCGGAAAATCCTTCTTTTTTGAAAAGGGTTTGAAACGACCTCCCCTCCGGCTATCGTCGCGCTCACACAGATTTTGCTCGCTTAGCGTGCCATGAAAAAACTCATCACTGCCATATTCCTCAGTGCATTCCTCTTTTCCTCACAGGCTGCGGAAAACTACATCATCGTGGATAACCAGACCGGGACGATCCTCGAGTCCAAAAATAAAAATGCGAAAGTCCAAATCGCCAGCCTAACGAAAATTGCCACCGCACTCGTCGTGCTCGACTGGGCCGACCTGAAGAAAGCCGACCTGGCCTCACTCGCCGAAGTGCCTCCCCAAGCCGCAGCCGATGGATCTGTGAGCTCCGTAGGCCTTCAACCGGGCGATTCCGTGAGCCTCCGCGACCTGATTTATTGCGCCCTGCTTGGATCGGATAACATCGCCGCCCAGACGCTTGCCAACCATGTCGGCGCTCAGGTTGCAAACCCCGAGGGTCTCCCGCCCATTGGAAATTTCGTCGCACACATGAACGCCCTCGCGAGGACGCTTTTTATGAAGCGCACACTTTTCCTCAACCCCTCGGGAATGGATCACCGCACCGATGTGGCCACGCCGTACTCGACGGCCGAAGACCTCGCCCGCTTGGTGCGCTACGCTTACAATAACGCAGGCTTCGCTTTCTACGTGTCCCAGAAATCGCGTCAGATCCACATGCTCCGCGCGGGAGTAGACACACCATTTGAAATCAAAAATACCAATGAGCTCTTGGGTGTTGATGGAATCGATGGAGTCAAAACCGGTCGCACACGCCTCGCCGGGGAGTGCCTCATTATCTCTTCCACCCGCTCACCGGAGTCCGAACGCGAGGGGGAAAAAGTTTTTATTACCCCCCGCCGCATCCATATCGTGTTGCTCAATTCACCCAGCCGCTTTACAGAAGGCCAGGCACTGGTGACACGAGGCTGGAGTCTCTACAACGCCTGGGCCACTCAAGGTCGGCCAACAAAAAAGTCCACCAGCCTCTAGAGCCCACCCAAGATGGATCGCAAACGCATCGGAATCCTTACAAGCGGCGGCGACTGCCCAGGCCTCAATGCCGTTCTACGAGCCGCCAGCCGAGCCTCAGAGAAACTCGGCTGGGAACTCGTCGGATTTCAAGACGGATTCGAAGGGCTACTCTCCACCACAGACTACATGATTCTGGACCGCCGAATCACGGCTGGCATCATGCACCTCGGGGGCACCCTCCTCGGCACAGTCAATAAAGGCCAATTCATCTCTCGTAGCAGCGGACGCCAGGGCTCGTTCATACCTGCAGAAGTCCTAGGCAAAACCCGCCAAACCTTCCAATCCCTAAATCTTCAAGGACTCATCGTCGTCGGGGGCGACGGGTCCCTCAACATTGCCCTTCAATTGCACCAGGCAGGGCTACCAGTCATCGGAGTTCCAAAAACCATCGACAACGACCTTGAGGCCACCGACATGACATTCGGCTTCGACTCCGCCGTGGAGTGTGTCGCAAGTTCCCTCGACCGCCTCCACACGACTGCTACCAGCCACAAACGCGTCATGGTTATCGAAGTCATGGGGCGCCATGCGGGCTGGATCGCCCTCCATGGCGGCCTCGCAGGCGGAGCGGATATCATTCTCATCCCTGAAATCCCCTTCGAATTTTCTCGAGTGGCAGCGGAAGTTCTGCGCAGAGAACGAGAGGGTGCAAAATGCACCATGGTCGTCATTGCCGAAGGCGCAAAACCCAAAGATGGACGCGTGTCCCGACTCCAAAATGCAAATGGCGAAAATCGCCTCGGAGGCATTGGAGAAATTGTGAGCCGCGAGATTGGCAATCGCACAGGCAAGGAGGTCCGCACCTGCGTTCTCGGCCATCTTCAACGCGGAGGCGCACCCACCATGCTAGACCGCATACTCGGCACTCGCTTTGGCATCAAGGCCGTCCAACTCATCGCCGAGGGGAATTTTGGCTCGATGGTTAGTTATCGAAATCACGCAACCTGCGCAGTCCCCATCTCCGATGCCGTCCACAAAATGCGCCGTGTTGATCCGCGAGGCCAATTAGTGGAGCACGCCCGCGCCGTGGAGATTTCTTTCGGAGATTGATTCTCCAAAGGCGACTAGGACTTTCCCGCTTTGCTGCCCGAGTAGATCGAGACAACACCGAGCGTCAGGGGCCTGGGAACCCGACAGGTGAAACCACATGCCGACAGGAGGGCATTCATTTTTAAGCCGCTGGGAAACGTCTCGATGGAACCTCCAAGATACTCGTAGGCCTCCTTGTGCTGGGTGGCCCAATGCGCGAGATGCGGAAGGACGTGGTGAAGGTAAAGGCGGTAAAAAGAAAGCAAGGGCTGCCACTCAGGCAGGGAAAAATCCAAAATAAAGAGCGTTCCTCCCTTCCGAAGAACACGGTTCATCTCCAAAATTGCGACCTTCCAATCCGCCATATTACGAAGCCCGAAAGCAACCGTGATCACGTCAAACGCGCCATCCGAAAAAGGCAATGCCAAGCCATCCGCTTGGACCAGTTTTTCGACACCCTTGCGACGGGCTTGCTCAAGCATCGGCAGACAAAAGTCGGCCGCTGTGATTCGTGCTGCGGGACAGGTCTTCTTGATCGCCAGTGCCAAATCCCCGCTGCCGGTGGCGAGGTCCAAAACCTGCTTGGGGCTGCACTCAGCCACAAGACGCGACATCTTAGCCCTCCAGAGAAAATCCATCCCTCCACTCAGAAGGTGATTTGCCAAATCGTATCGCCCTGCAATAGATGCGAACGTATTGCATACAAATTCCGGATTTTTTTGAGCAAGGTGCTTGTCCACTTTTTTTAGTATCCGGGCGAAGGATTATGCTCACGAGAGGACTCGAACCTCCACGGGTTACCCCATACGATCCTGAGTCGTATGCGTCTGCCAGTTCCGCCACGTGAGCTTACTACCCGCATATGATGTATCGCGTAAGCCGCCTTGTAAATCCGAATTTCCCAAAAGCATAGGCCCCTCCCAACTTATTTCTGCAAAACCGCACTTTACATTTTACAAGCGACTTGCAAAAAAATGAAACAAATGGTGGACAATTCTCTCAGGCTATGGTAAGGATGTTCCCTAATGCTAATGCAACGTAAAAGTGCGTTCTCCCGACGCGGACCAGATTTGGTTACCGAGGAACTGGTAGCAGTTCTTACTAAAAAGACATCGTTTGAATTCAAGCAGTTATTCGAATTAGTCCACGAGCGCCTCAAAGCGCGCAATGCAGCAAGCGGCGGCGAAGAGATGCTCCGCCTGAGAGCGTACGAAAAACTCCAGAATCTCGTGTCGCGTGGCATGGTGAAAAAGACAGGAAAAAAGTACAAAGGCCTAGTCTCCCTTGCAAAAGCACTAACTCCGGATGTGATCCCGGTAGCTAAGTAAGAATATTTTTCCCTACCAAGGGCCAGAGCCGCCCAAGGAAGCCTGAAACTACCCATTCCGAGAAACTTGGGAACTCAGGCTCGCAACCGCTCGATCGTGGAGGTGGTGGATTTTCCTTCGACCATCTCGGCAAGCACCACTTTGCCTCCATAGGCTTCAACGATGTCCCGCCCACTGACATAGTGGGCCCAGTCTTTGCCTTTCACGAGCACGTCGGGGAGGATTTGGGCGATGAGGTCCCGAGGTTCATCGTCATCAAAAATCACGACAAAATCCACCGCCCGAAGCGAACCAAGAACAAAGGCGCGGTCTTGCTCTGTGTTGACAGGACGCGTGGGGCCTTTGGCTCGGCGAACAGAAGCGTCGCTGTTGAGTCCAACCACCAAGGCGTCACCCTGCGCTCTCGCAAATGCCAGATAATGGGCATGCCCTCGATGGAGGACGTCGAAGCACCCATTGGTAAAAACAAGTTTTTTTTCCTCACGGTGGAGGCTTTCACATTCAAACCGCGCCTCCGCAGGTGAGATGATGCGGGGGGAATCAGGCTGCATGGAAGAGGGCGGGCACGGATTCCTTATGAGCGTCAAAGGCCGGACGGCGGGCCTGCTCGATGCGGCGGAGGTAAAAATCCAGCGCGGCATCTGGGATGCCAGTGATGCGCGCTTTGGTGAATTCATCCACCGCCTTATCCCACTGTCTTTCGCGATAATGGAGGACGCCCGTCCAGAAGTGGTCGCGACTGCGTTCGCGCTCAGGCGAGAGCGCATGCTTGGGTGCGAGGATTTCGTAGATTTCCACACGGCGGCGTTTCTCAGCGACCTTGAGAATTTCAATGGGCCGAACTTCGACAGACTCGGAAGCGGGGCTGTAAGCATCGGGGCCAATGAGAATACGCGCTCCATACATCGAACTGGCGGCACAGAGGCGTCGCGCAAAATCCACAGCCGGCCCCGCAACGCTGAAACTTCCGAGGCGACCGCCACCAAAAACGCCTGCAATGATGTCGCCGGTATCCAGCCCCATGCGCACATCGAGCCGGCGCTGCCACTTGGCGTCGCACTCTTTGTTCAAGTCGTCGAGGCGCGCCGCCAAATCAATTGCTGCGCGACAAGCCCGGACCGCGTGACGCGGGTCGCCAATCGGAGCCCCGAAGACGACGCGTATGCACTCGCCGTTGCACTCATCCAAATACGCTCCCGAATCCACAAGGTAGTCGGAAGCGGTTTTCAAGTACAAATTCGTAATGGCGGTGTAGCTCTCCGGTGGCAAAAGCTCCATGAGTTCAGCGTGATTTTGAACCGCCATCACCAGCACCGAGGCATTCACGACGCGTCCAGGAAAGTCTGGTGAGACATCGGAGGCGATGATGGATTGAAATGCAGCCTTCGGCAGTCGGAGTCCAAACAAACGTTCGAGAAGTTGGTTGCGTTGACCGTGGCGGGTTTTTCCCCAACCAAACGCAAGGCAGCTGGTACACAGAACGGCAAAAATGGGGAGCACAGGAGAAAAAAACTTTCCATGGAGCGAAAGCACTGGCGCCCAAGTGGCAAGGAGTAAGATGGCTGCCACGGAGAGCAAAGTCTTCAGCACAGGCTTCGTCAGATCCACCCAAACCCAAGCGACTCCGAAAGCGAACACCCACACCATAATCCAGGAAGTACCAGCCAGAGGGCGTCCATCCTGAGGGATGTTGAGCCACTTCAGCAAAAGGGCATCGCTCGCAGTAGGCAGTCCGGTCGCAAACAATAGCATCGACAGGAAGACGCTGATCGCGCCGATGACAAGACTGGCTTTAAGGTTTTTCATTTTCTTCTTTCGTTCGGTAGGAGGCGACAACCCATTGGCTCAGCACGCGGTCGGGAGCATCCACCGCCTCGGCGGGAATGACAAACTCCGACTGGCCACTGTTCCGAGAGATCAGCCCAAGTCCGAATTGATAATCCTTAAAGAGGCTCTCACACAAGTCACGAGCAGGGATGTTTTTTTCCAGGGCCATGCGGAGGATGGCTTCAATGGCTGCCGGATCAAAGCGAAGGACGAATCCATGCTGTCCACCAAAGCGCTCTGCGAATTGGTCGATGACGAGATGCTGGATGTGGCGGGCCTCCTCCTCCCCGACCTTAAGCAACTCGGAAATACTCTCAGCGGGATTCGCAAGCACAGCAGGCGTGATCTCGAGCGAGCGTACCCGGGCACCGGGTAATTCATATTTGAAGTCGCGCATGAGCCGCTCGCAAACTGTCATCAGCCCACGAGCCCCCGTGCCTTCGACTCCAGCCAGAGAAGCGATGTGCCGCAGAGCCTCATTCGTATAGACCGCCTCGATCCCGTAGGCGGCAAAGGCTCGCTCATACTGCCGAATCAGGCTGCCTTCGGACTTCTGCAAAATATCGAAAAGATCCTGCTCACTGAGTCTGTCGCAAACGACTCTCACTGGCAGGCGACCGATAAATTCCGGCTCAAGGCCGTAACCCACAAAGTCTCTCGTGCCGGCAAATCTGAGCAACTCTCCAGAGTCGCTCACAGCCGATGCCGGGGCCGCCCCAAATCCCATGCCGGATTTTTTCAAACGGCGGGAAACAATCTCCCCAAGCCTATCAAAGGCACCAGAGACAATGAAAAGGATGTGCCGAGTGTTCAGAGTCTCCTTCGCAACTTTACCCCGTTTTTGAAACTCCATCGCAGCTTGGATTTGTGACTGCAGATCGTTACCTCCGCGCAGGGGAACATCGGTTTCCTCCATGAGCTTGAGCATCGTTGTCTGCACGCCACGCCCGCTCACATCGCGCCCGATGACGTCCGAGGGCGTAGCAATTTTATCGATTTCGTCAATATAGATAATGCCGTACTGAGCAAGGCCCAAATTGCCATCGGCCTTCTGCACAAGCTCTCGAACGAGGTCATCCACATCCCCGCCAACATAGCCGGTTTCGCTGAATTTTGTGGCATCCGCCTTCACGAAAGGAACACCGATAAGTTCAGCGACATGTTTGACGAGGTAGGTCTTACCAACACCCGTCGGACCCGCGAGGAGGACATTCTGCTTGGAATACTCGAGGGGCGCGGCGTCGGCTGGGCGCGAGGCCATGACCCGCGCATTGTTGTAGTGATCGCAAACGGCAATTCCCAAGACCTTCTTGGCCTCATCCTGCTGGATGACAAAGCGGTCGAGGTGGGCTTTGATCTTCTTCGGTGTGAGGTGAAAATCTCGGACCGCTTGGGGAACAGGGTCGAGAGTGGCCGATGGCGTCTCTGGCTCGTTAGCGGAGGCCGCAGGCGTGGCAAACGAAGATCGCAACAACTCCTGCAAACGGCGCTGCATGCTCTCCGCCGTAGGAAGAATCGGGTCATTCATGAGGAAACTGTGGGTTGAAGATGCATCCTCCTTTGAAGATGCATCCGTTTTTCAAAAGTGCGAGGAGGAGTTTTCTCCTTAACCAAGCATGTCGGCGACCATCGCACGCTCTTCAAGGAGCTCCTTGTTCGTAGCGGCAATCTTGCCTTTCGCAAAGTCATCCAGCGGAATGCCAGTGACGACTTCGTAGGTGCCGGATGAAATGGTTTTGACAGGCATGCCGGCCCAGACGTTTTCGTCGAAGCCGTAGTGCCCATCGGATCTGACGGCGATGGAGTGGATCGCCCCTGGAGTGGCGAGCGAGCGAACGTGATCCACAAGCGCATTCGCAGCGGAGGTGGCTGATGAGGCGCCACGCGCTGCGATGATTGCCGCCCCGCGCTTGCCGACTTTTTCACAAAATTCCCCTTCAAGCCACGCTCTATCGGTAATGACTGTTTCCACGGGCTGACCGGCGATTTTGGCGTGGCCAAAAGCCGGGAACATCGTCGGGCTGTGATTCCCGAAAATGAAAATTTCGCTCACCTCGGTCGTGGCCACGCCTGCTTTTTTGGCAAGCATTGTTTGGGCGCGATTTTGGTCGAGACGCACCATCGCTGAGAAACGATCAGCCGTGAGTCGGCGAGCCTTGCTGGCGGCAATCATGGCATTTGTGTTGGCTGGATTACCAACGACAGCGACGCAGGCATTCTCAGCAGAAACTTCGTCAATAATCTGGCCTTGGGTGGTAAAAATTTTCCCGTTTTCCTTGAGCAGATCGGCCCGCTCCATTCCTGGACCGCGAGGCTTCGCTCCGACCAAAAGACACCAGTTGGCATCTCGGAATGCAACCCGAGCGTCGTCCGTCAGAACGATTCCACTCAAAAGCGGAAATGCACAATCGTCCAACTCCATGGCGACCCCTTCAAGTGCGGTCATGGCTTTTTCCACTGGCACTTCGAGAAGTTGGAGAATCACTGGCTGGTCGAGACCAAACATCGCCCCGGAGGCAATGCGAGGAAGAAGAGAATAAGAAATCTGACCGGCAGCACCGGTCACCGCGACACGAATGGGAGTTTTCATCAGACCGACAGATTGAAATTTTAGAGTGCAAGCGTCGAATTAAAAACTCCGTGATGCGCTAAGAAGAACACTCGAGAGAAAAAAAGGAGCCAAACAATGGTGCGCGATACAGGGTTTGAATAGGTAACAAGATTCAATGCCAGTGGGAGTTTGCGGGCCTACTTGACTTTTCCTGACAAATTCCTGACAAATCGGGCATGAAATCGACCCGATCCACTGCGAACAAAAGGCGGAAAAACCAACCCCTCGAAGAGGTCACCATCGGGGGGCATACGGTTTTTATCTACAACTCACCAAGCCGCAAAAACGGGAAGGAGTATCCCGGCTATACACTCGCATGGACTGCCAACGAGTCACGGCAGCGCAAATTCTACAGCAACCTCGAAACAGCCAGAACCGAAGCCAAAGCTAAAGCCAAGCAACTCGGCGGTGGGGCCGCGCACCTCACCAACCTGAGCATCCATCAGGTATCCGAATATCAAGCCGCCATGAAGGCACTAAGGGTCTATCCAGCCGCAAATCTGATACAAGTTGTGAATGAGTGGATGACCTGCATGGATCGACTCAAAGGCGCGGGAAGCCTTCTTGCCGCCTCAGAATCCTACGTTTCCGCACTAGCGAAGATTCAAAGACCTGACATCAGCGTTTCTGATCTGGTAGTCGAATTTCTGGAGGCTAAAAAACGGGGAGGCTTGTCGGAGAGATACACCACCGAATGCCGACTGGTTCTAAAAAAATTCAAAGACGCATTCCGTTGCAATATCGCCGGGGTGACAACCTCAGACCTCCAAGCCTACATCGACCGCCTCAAACTCGGCCTGCGCTCCAAGAATAATCACCGGCAGACCCTCGTCGCGCTCTTTTCCCACGCTCGCCGCAGGGGGTATCTGGACAGGGACAAAAAAACCGAAGCCGAACACCTCGAAGCAGGTAAAGCCCCACCTCTTGCGATCAAGTTTTATCGGCCACAGGATGCCGTTAGAATGATTGCCAACTCCGAAGGCTTAGGCAGGCTTGCAGTGGCACTTGGAGCGTTTGCAGGACTGCGTAGCGCAGAGATGATGCGTTTGGAGTGGAAGGACATTGGAGCGACACACATCACCATCGGGGCAGATAAGGCCAAGACATCCCAACGCAGGCTCGTGCCAATACTTCCTCCACTGGCAAATGTCATCAACTCCATGGACAGGGCAGAGGGGCAGATTTTTGGCTACTCCAAGCCCAGTCACTTCTCGCGCTTCCTCCTCGGCACGATTGAGGCAGCAGGGATGGACTCCATCGACAACGGGTTGAGGCACTCGTTCTGCACATATCGCCTCGCCTCCGTTCAAAGCGCCGCACAGGTGGCGCTGGAGGCAGGGAACAGCCCCAAGATTCTTTTCAGCAACTACCGTGAACTCGCTACACCCAAGGATGCCTCAATCTGGTTTACACCAAAGACTGCGACCAAGATCTCGAAGCTGGTTCGCCTCGCCGCCGCCTGACTTTTTCAGGAATAGTGGCGAGCCGCAGGGGCATAGGTCCGCCGCGCCGAATCTGTTGAATATTCGTGAAAATCACACGGATCGCGCTCTGGTTCAGCATCCGTGCGCGTTAGAATCGGCCTTCATTGAACGCACCATTCCCGACAAACCCAATAGCCGTCTGCAAAAATACCGCCTCACGGAAAAAGGCCAGGAATTCGCAGCCACAATGAATCCTCCGGCCAATTTGGAATTTTAAATACTGAGTTTTGAATGTAAGATGGAATTCCTGATTTAGAAAAGACCTACAGCTCTGCACTGGATGTCACAAGTATCGGAGCGAATATCAGAGAGGACGAAGCCACGAAAAGTATAGTCCGTGCAAAAAATGGCGCCGGATTGGTGAGGGAATCACAACCATGCCGGCAAACCTTGCCGCACTCATGCCCGCGCCATCGAAAGCCGCGAGTATTTCCTGCCGCTTGGGAACCGGCGTGCGCACACGCCGCAGACTGTCCTGCTTGAGAATTTCCCCTGCGGATAAAAACGAGGCTGTAGATGTCAGAGCCTCCAGACTACGACATCTCCACTACCTACGGCAGGTGAGGCTTCATGCAACGCTCACTGATCATCGGCGTGAAGAGCAACCCCACCTTGGGTTGACCATCTACTTCCAAGGCCTCGTTCAGTTTTTTAAAAAGAGCAAATATTTCAAAAAAAATTCTTATTATGAAGCCTTGGGATAAGTAGGAAAACTATTCAAAGAATGGAATCTGGTTCTCTATTTTGCAGGAAATAACTCCATTGAAAACGGTTTCCGGTGAGGCGGTAGGCCTCGCGAGTATCCGGACCACAACTTCCCGTGCCGACACCCCGGTGGGCGGCATCAATACTCAGGAAAACCTCTGGTCGCGGCGCAAGGTCGGTGGTGTGATATCCCGCATAAAGATCGTCAACCGAGTAATGCAACGCATTAAATTCCAGAGGGCTTTCCATTACGAATCTCAACCCGGCGTGCCCGACCTTTCGAGACAAGCTCAGCCAGCGGGTTTCACAGTGGTGTCCGTTCTCCTGCGGCATTGTGTAGGCCACATACTCTGCGGCCACAGTCGAGTTATGAATACCCAGCGTCGCGGAACGTTTCCGGTCACTGTAGTTCTCGTGCGGGCCGAGTCCATACCAGGTGAGGTGCTCCAGTCCGGCAGCAAGCGTCCACGCCACGCCAGCGCGAGGGAGATCGACAAGGTCCCCGGCACCGATCTGCAGGTCGTGTGCAACCCGCACAGGAGCTTCAGGGTGATATAGATACTCGGTGGCGAGCAGAAAATCGTTAGGTTGTCCGCGACCGGAGGCTTGGGTGCGGATGCGCACCAAGCAACCTCCATCCCCGGTTTCTTCCCACTCGAATGATTCCGGGGTCTCCACGATCCGGTTCAGACCGAGGGCAAGCCAGCGTCCGAGGGGTTTATGCTCCTGTCCCGTCCAAATCTTGACTCCGTCGTTATCTGTGGCAGCGCGCCATACCTGAAGAGCGGGGCCTTCGGAGCAAAGAACGTTATTGCCTTCGAAAATGGATGTGAGCCGGGCCTGCTTGGTATCAAAGACAAACCGCAGCCCCCGCGAGCGGATGGTGAGCGTGTGACCCGACTGTTGGGGCCCGGGAATATCTCTCGCAACCCTCTCAAAAGCTGGCATTTCCTCGCGAAGGAGAATGCTATTCCAACCCACACATTCCTTTTTTTCGAAAAATCCGTGGTCCCGTTTTGCTTCAAACCGGATGTCCAAAACCAATTCACCCGAGCTTGGCAGTGAACCGATTGCCGGGCTTACCTCGACCGAGGCGCCGGGCGCGATGCGAGGGATAGGCAGTGAACCTTGGCGCAGGATGTGCCCATCCCGCAGGAGAACCCAGCGCGCCGATATCCATGAGGTGTCCGTGAAGTCCTGCCGGTTGGTGATCCGCACGATCCCGGTCTTCCCTGCCACCGGATCGGCCTGCAGGGGTTGCGCGAGGAGGCTATAATTGCCTGAAACCCTCGGCCACCTTCAAGCGCTTGGACCGCGTTCCACTCGCGCAGGGCGGATACACCGACCTTAGCAGATATCCCTCCCGCAGGGGATTCGAGGACATCGTGCAAATAGTCCATCAGGACCGGCCCGATTTTGCTTGGACCGCTGCCGCCTTTCCAAAGGAGGGCTATGTGTGGTTCTCGCTCAAGGATCCCCGCGTGCTGCAGAGCACGGTTTTTTGGATATCCAATGGTGGCCGTCATTACACGCCTTGGAACGGACGCCATGTGAATGTCATGGGCCTCGAGGATGTGACATCCTATTTTTTTCTCGGCATTTCACCCGCCGAAAAGCCCAATCCCATCAGCCGCGAGGGGTTCAAAACCTTTACAAAGTTTGACCCAAAAAAACCGACCAGCATCAACTACATCATGGCCGTCGCTGCGATCCCGCATGATTTTGAGCGGGTCAAAAAGATCATTCCAGACACTCATGGAGTCACCCTTGTTTCCCCCGCAGGACATCGCATTCCTGTAAAACTCGACTTAACCTTCCTCTACAAAAACTCCCTATGAAACGCAGCGAAATCAACGCCCTCATCCGCTCCGCTCAATCCTGTTTTGCAGCCCACGAATGGGCCCTCCCGCCGCGCCCGCGCTGGGATGTGACCGATTTTGGTCTGGCTGATTGGCGGAATTTCGGACTCGTTCTGGTGAACCTCGCGGAGGAGCCGGAATACTGTGAAAAGCTAATGTATGCGCAAAAAGGCATGACCACACCGGCTCACTGCCACCGCAAAAAAAAGGAGGACATCATCTGCCGCTGGGGGCGCCTCGCGGTTCAGGTCTGGGCAGGCGTTCCCGATGAGAGCGGGGAGCGGGAATTCTCCATGCCGATCGACCACGAACCCGTGATGGTTAAATCGGGGCAGATCATAGAGCTTCCTGCGGGCTCCCGCGTGACGCTTGTACCGGGTGTTTACCATGCCTTTTATCCCCTCAGCGACGAGTGCATCATTGGTGAGGTCTCGACAGCGAATGACGACCTGAATGACAACTTCTTTGTGAACCCCGACATCGGCCGTTATCCACACCTCGAAGAGGACGAGCCTGCCATTCTCCGCCTACTGAGCGACAAGACCGCATGAGTGCTCGCAAAGGAATCCTCGCTGGCGGCAACTGGATTGTCGACAAACTGAAATTCATCGACACCTACCCGCAACAGGATGCGCTCGCCAACATCCTAAGCGAAACGACCGGCAACGGCGGCGGCACCTTCAACGTGCTCCTCGACCTTGCCCGATTGGGCTCCCCCTTTCCGCTTGCAGGCATCGGTCTGATTGGCGCGGATGCCTATGGGGACTGGATTCACGAGCAATGCGATACTCACGGTGTCGATCGCACCCGCATTCTCCGACACGCGACCGCACCGACCTCCTACACCGATGTGATGACCGTTCAATCCACCGGGCGCCGCACATTCTTCCATCAGCGTGGAGCCAACGCCTTCCTCGCACCCGAACATTTTTCCTTCACCGGAACGGATGCCAAAATCTTCCACCTTGGCTACCTCCTGCTCCTCGATTTGCTCGATCAACCAGATGCCGACTTCGGCACCGCCGCCGCCCGGGTGCTGCACGCGGCGCGGGATGCCGGATTCAAAACCAGCATTGATGTTGTGAGCGAGGACAGCCAGCGCTTCGCGGAGATCGTTCTTCCAGCCCTTCGCCACACGGACTATTGCATCATGAACGAGTTCGAAATTGAGCGGACTACCGGCATCCCTACCAAGCCCGACAGCCTCGTTTCCCTATCGGCGATCGAATCCGCCTCCCGCCAACTCCTCGCCTCCGGCGTCGGCGAGTGGGTCATCGTCCACTTCCCCGAAGGCGCCTGCGCGCTCGGACATGATGGAAAATTCCACATCCAAGGCAGCCTCCATGTGCCTCAGGAGCGCATCATCGGAACAGTCGGCGCGGGGGATGCCTTCGCCGCCGGCGTCCTCTTCGGCTTGCACGAAGACCTCCCGATCGAAACGGCCCTCCGCTACGGAGTCGCCACCGCCGCCTCCTGCCTTTTCGGTCCCGGAACCTCGGACGGGATCCTGCCAATCAAAGATTGCCTCACCCTTGCCGACGAACTCGGGATGCGCGACTTGAAGACCTCATAGTTCTTACCTCACTGCGGATTGAGGAATTTGAGCGTAGTTCGGACTATAGTCCGATTTGGTTTCATTAAAAAAGACACACCCGACTCTCTGAAAATTCGGCATGAATTCCTGAAATCTCGAAAAGGCTAATTTTTCCGTCGGATAAGGGTCTCGTATTCCCCATGAGCGCCGATCCAAAACCAGATAACTGTATCCCCAGATTTTACCCCGAGAGCGCGATAATTATCAGTAACGCGGCACGACCAGGCATCATTGATTTTTTTGAACTGCAGGGATGAATGGGCGGGGTCCCTGATCCACAAGTTATACTGTTTGAGAGCCGTTTTTTGTATCGGTTCCGGAAGATTCAAGTAACACTTCCAGAATTTCTTAGTAGCCTTACTTTGCATCTGGTGGAAAGTTGGTTATGGCTCCCGTGCGGTATTCCGCCAAAGCTTCATTAACCAAATGATCCAAGGCGCCTGTAAGGACATCCTCCTCAATCTGCGCATCCCAAGCATCAGAAAAACGCTTAGAGATCCAATCAGCTATTGCAAAAACATCATTACGAGGAAGTTTTTCAATAGCTTTTTCGATTTCGAGAACCGTGCTCATTTTCACATTGTAGCCAGAAACCCAAAGGGCGCCAATTTTCTTTTAGCAAAATGTCGGCGACGGAGCAAATCCAGATTTTTTGCCGGAGCAAAACCAGACAGTTGCTCAGAGGCTAAACTCCGCATGGATACAAGGCCAGATGGCTTTGGGAGTGTCCGAAACAACCCAAAACTTGAGGT
>VFJO01000139.1 GCA_009886045.1 Verrucomicrobiota bacterium | reverse complement strand
TCGCAAGTAAAAATAGTGCGAATGAAACGCTCATACCAATATCTATTAGGTTTTGAACTTTAGCGCGCCGTTTTAACTTGTAGCGGCGTCTCTGTGAGCGCCGGAGTCGTTAACCATCGACGGTCATAGACCACCGCTACAATAGAGTCCAAAAGCATTCAGCTTTTGCTACTAAACACGATTTCAGCAGAATTAACCACAATCGAGCAGACGGGCAGCTGCGAGAATTAGCAACCGAAGATTGGCTTGAGAGGTGAAGAAGCGGGAGCGAGTGAAACAAAGGGTGCAGAGAATGTGTTTTTCCAATACTCCTTAAGCATTCCTGTAAAATCTTGAAATTCTACCATGCTGTTGAAAAATCCGTTTTTGCGCTAAATTGTTCGATGCGTGCTCAGCGGGGTTTCACTTTACTGACTCCGCGTAGTTTCGAGTTCACCATTAGTTCCACGTGGAACAAATGCTCTTAATAAAATAAAAGAATGAAATGCGAAAAAACGCAATCAAGGGAGAAAAAACGTCTCTTTAAAATGGCGGCCAGCGCGTTTTTATTCATGGCGAAGGAATCTATGGCCAAAGCCTAGCCCGCGAGCCAGAAGGCCCCTTCTGGCGAAATTGGAGGGGCGGCGGCTTTTTTCAAAAAAATCATGGGACGCCGCATTTGATACAGACTAAAAATTGCGGCAATCTCAGATCCGCCACGTTTGACGACAACGTGATGAAAAAGTTGAGAAAAGAGTTTGAATAAAAATGTGAGGTTAGCTATTTTTGCGAATCTAGGCTGTGGAGCGCCATGCTCGTGGGTTCGCAGTCTCGGTTTGTTAGCTGTCGTGCTGGTTGGGACTTGTTTTCTAATGCTGCACTCAACATCGGTGATCAGTTGGAAGCTGTGGAAATCGGTATCGCCAATGCGTATCCAGAGGCCGATGGAGAGGCCGTTAGTTCAATCTGCTATGCTTTTAATCACCGCAATCAAACCTTTAAGGAGCGACTTTGCAACTTCCTCGTTTCAAGTGTTCCACGTGGAACATCAGTTTGGGGGAAATGAAATTCCACGTGGAAAAGGGCTAAAACATAAGCCTAAATGTTATTGTTGAGTAATTTACAATTTTTACCAAGTGCTTTCAGGTCAAATTTTTAAGTTAATCGGCCGATGGATTGTATAAAAGATTTGACACTTTTGTCTTGTAAGTATAACTCTGCGCGGGTCAGCGGGGTTTTCCGCCTGAAGGTTCGGGAGACCATAGCAGACTCCAAAATCTTTTATGCAATCGCTTCTTGACTCACCCGTTTTAGTTCTCAACCGCCTCTGGCAGGCGGTGAACACGTGCAGTGCTCGACGCGCTTTCACTCTTCTTTATCAAGGCCACGCTCAGGTCGTCTGCGCCGAAGAGGGACAAGGGTTTTTGACTCATGATTTCAAAAGCTGGCAAGATTTTTCGCAGAGCAATCCGGACCCAGAAATGGCAAAGACAGTATCGATGCGAATCCGGGTACCACGCGTGATCGTGCTTCTTTTTTTTGAGCGTTTGCCGAAGAAAGAAGTGAAGTTCACGCGTCAGAATGTTTTTGAGAGGGACAACAACACTTGTCAGTACTGCAACAAGGTTTTTTTGCGTGAGATGCTGAATTTGGATCACATCATGCCCAGGGATCGCGGCGGGCAGACGAATTGGGAAAACATCGTTTGCTCGTGCATTCCCTGCAACACGCGCAAGGGAAACCGGCTCCCGCACGAGGTCGGCATGGCGCTCATCCGAAAGCCGAAGCGTCCCCGCTGGAGGCCGTTTGTGAACATTTCTGTATCGGCCCATCCGCACGAGAGTTGGCGTCATTTTCTTGACATTGCTTATTGGAATGTCGAGTTGGGTGACTGACGGCAGGGGTCATCAATTTTTTTCTTTTTTTTCTTGTGCCGATCCTGATTGCGTGAAATATTGAAATTGTTCTGGGGGGAACAGAAGGCCGTCGTGACACTCGTCGCGGCGGCCTTCAACTTTTATAGGGTTTGAAGATTCGACAAAATTCAGGCTCCGGGTGCTACCGAGAGTTCAGGAAGCATCTCCTCGAAGAGCCTCACAGCCGCTTGCAGAGCGGTTTCAAAGTCGATGGTCATACCGCATTCCTGCTCGAGATTTGTCATTTCCACGCCGGCAAGACCGCAAGGAGTGATGCTTGAAAAAGGGGGTGTGGAAGATTCGAGAATATTGATGGCGAAGCCGTGCATGGAAATCCATTTGCGAACACCAATGCCGAGCGAGGCGAGTTTCCGTTCGCCGACCCATACGCCGGTGAGGCCTTCGCGGCGCTGGGCTGTGACACCGAAGTCTGCGGAAAAACGGATAAGATAGTCTTCGAGAAAGCGGAGGTAGAGGTGGAGGTCGCGGCCGCGTTTGTTGAGGTCGAGAATGGGATAGCCGGTGAGTTGACCAGGTCCGTGGTAGGTCGCTTGCCCACCGCGGTTGGTTTCAAAGACGGCATAGGGAAGGGAGGAGCGCAGACTAGAGCGGTCGCGTGTGCGGCCAATGGTGAAGACGGGTTCGTGTTCTAGAAGAATGAGTGTCTCATCGGTTTGGCCACGTTGGAGTGCCTCAACAAGTTCCTCTTGGAGTGCCAAGGCTTTTTCAAAGGTGAGTCGACCAGGAAGAAGAATCCTCATCGCCGATGTGCGCTAGCGGGTGGCTTTGGAAACTTGGTGGATTGAAAATGGGTGAAGCCTACGGCGATGGCATCGGCTGCATCGGGCGGGGGGGTGACGGTAAGTCCGAGAAGCGTGCGCACCATGAAAGCAACTTGGGTTTTTTGAGCGGACCCGGTTCCCACAACGGCTAGTTTGACCCTGCGCGGTGCGTATTCGTAAATGGTCAGACCGCGTTGGGCAGCCGCCAGAAGAACCGCTCCACGAGCGGATCCCAGCGTAATGGCTGTGGGAAAACTTTGCACATAAATCACGCTTTCGACGGCCATCGCTGAGGGACTGAAGCGCGCGATCGCATCGCTCAGGCGGGTGTGGATTTCCAACAGGCAAGCTGGCACAGTGAGCTTCGGCGGGTTTTTAATCACATCGAAGTGCAGGCAGCGGACTTTACCGGCTGAACGCTGGAGCACGGCGAAGCCGCTTCCGCGCAAGGAGGGATCTACCGCAAGAAGGATTTCATCGGCATCCATTCAAGGAAATCAGAAGTTCCGAAATGTCATTGCCCCTGCGGCAGGCTCGAACTCATCGGGTTTTGCCATGTTTTTCAGGTAAGCCACGGTCTTATCACCCTCGCTGGGAATGGGAACGTGGCCGGGTCCGACAAAGCCCGGCGGGCGGGAGGTGAGAGTGTAGAAGATGCTCAGCACGCCGCCGATCTGAAGATTTGAAGAGGTGCGGTTGACATTCACAATGCGGGCGGTGATGTGGATGTTTTGACGATCGGGGTCCGTCTCAGGGGCAACATCAACGCGCAGAATATCAAGATTCAAAAACTCTGGGGCCTCGCCCTGCATTCGCTCGTAGGCCGAGGGTGGGAGTTCAGCATGGATGTTTGCGAGCAAAAATATGGCGGCGAAGGCGAAAAAAAACTGTCGCATAACAACTTTCTGGCTCTCCAAGCCGGTATGCGCAAGCGAATCCGTGTGCGAAATGCTTTTCGCACCACGAACAATCATATGCAAAAGTCCGAGTTGGAAATTTTTCTGAATTGAGCTATAAATAATTCGTGCAGCCCATCCGCTCAAAACGTCGAAAAAATCCCGAAGTTTGGCACAGCGTCAATCGTTTCTTGATTGTCTTGATTTTTGCTGGTGGTGCGGCAATTGCCCTAGCGGCGTTCTATCCTGAAATCCGTCGTCACAAGTCGCTTTCCATGCAACTAGCCGAAGAGCAGGCGACGTTAACCGCCGAGCAACTCACAAAGGCCCGACGCGAACGGGAAGTTCATCTTCTAAAAAATGACAAGGAATATGTGGAGATCATCGCCCGTGATCGCATTGGAGTCATGAAGGAAGGGGAGACCATCTTTCGCCCTGATTCTTCGGCGCCGGCGCAGAGTCGAAACTGATCTCCGCAGGATTGGATGCGGAGAATTAGTTTTAAATAGGCTCGAGGCGCCTGTATCCTGAGATTCCAATGAACGAAGATCTTCAAAATTTGGATACCTCCGCGATCAAAGGCCGATTGGCTGCGTTGCGGAGGTTTCTTTGACTTACCGACCCTGATCCAAGAACTCTCTGAGATCGAGGCTCGCATGGCGGCGCTGGGTTTCTGGGATAACCGAGAACGCGCCCAACGCGATGTGGCTGAAGTATCGTCCTTGCGAGGGAAAATCCAGCCCATGCAGGTGCTGGAATCCCGAGCCGCCGATCTCGATGTGCTGCGCGAACTCGGCATGGAAGAGCCGCTGGAAAATCAAGCGGCGGCGGCCGCTGAGGTCATGAACGAATTTTCTTCGATCCAAAAGGACCTCGATAAGTTCGAGATCACCGCGCTGCTCTCCGGCCCCTACGACAACTGCCCCGCCTTTCTTTCCATCAATGCCGGCGCGGGTGGTACGGAGTCATGCGATTGGGCGGATATGCTGCTGCGCATGTATCAGCGCTGGATGGAACGCCACGGGCTGGAGTGTGCCATCACAGACATCCAGCTCGGCGACGAGGCGGGCATCAAATCTGCCACGCTGCGCGTTACAGGAGAAAATGCCTACGGCTACCTGCAGACCGAGCGCGGAGTGCACCGCCTCGTTCGCATCTCACCTTTCGACTCGAATAAGCGCCGCCACACATCATTTGCCAGTGTGGATGCCGTGCCTGAAATCGAGGATGTGCCTGTGGAAGTCAACGAGGCGGATATCAAGCTCGATACGTTCCGCGCCGGCGGGAAGGGCGGACAGAATGTGAACAAAGTCGAAACTGCCTGCCGCCTCACACACATGCCCACGGGCATCGTCGTGGCCTGCCAGGCTGAGCGCAGCCAGGGCCGCAACCGCGAACTTGCCCTCCAACTTCTCAAGGCGAAGCTTTTTCAAATGGAAAGCGACAAAAAACGCGCCGAGGTGGACCGCCAATACGGAGAAAAAGGCGACGTCGCTTGGGGTAACCAAATCCGCAGTTATGTCTTCCAGCCTTATCAAATGGTCAAAGACCTCCGCACTGGTGTGAAAACTGGCGACATCCAGGCCGTGATGGACGGCGAGATCGACGCTTTTATCGAAGGAAAACTCCGCGGCCTCACCTACAAAAAAGGCGAGAGCGACGAGGACGAAGATTAAAAGCGCTTCTGTGGAGTCCGAGCGAACCACAAAAAGACCGTAGCGGCCAAGAGCAAGAACACGCTTGCAGGCTCTGGCACAGAAGCTGTCCAGGCTATACCATAATCCATGGCCGCTGTGTCAGAGGTGACAGATAAGGCATAGCGGCCGGGCGAGAGCGACTTTGCATAGATCAACTCTAGGTTGTCGGAGGGGCTTAAACTGGCAGCGATCTGACCCTCCACCACGAAGCCGGTGGCGGAATAGAGGCGCAGGTCGAGATTGGGAACAATCGTAGAAAAACTGTACGAGGTCGCAAAAGGCGATGGATTCGTATCAGTAGCTTCAACGATGCTATTCCACACCAGAGAGGCTGTGAGTGAGAACGCCGTAGTACCGGCAGGCAGGTCGATGAAATAATACTGCGGTGAGCCGATGGAGGACGTGCCAAAATCCCAACCGCGATCTGCGGTAACGCTGGTGTTGCTGGCGTTAAATTCGCCTCCATTGAGGATTCTATACGATGTCTCCACATCGAGTTCGCCCGCTCCGTAGCGGCCATCAAGCGGGGAAGATTCGGAGTTGGTCCATGCAGTTGAAAACTCGGACTCTTCCTTGGACGCCCCTGCCAGAAGAATGGAACGGAGAACTTCGCTCTTCGAAGCATGGACTAGAGTGCTGTCCGCGCGCGCGCTTTGCAAAAGAAGGGCTCCAGCTGCCGCCACGGTTGGAGCGGCCCAGCTTGTGGCGCTCACGGGCACTACGATGTCGGGTTTGGTGCGGCCGCCTCCATCGAGGCTGGTCACTCCGGAGCTATGATCTCCATTGGAAAGCCCGACCGCGAGGGCGTTGTGCGATTGGGCGAGTAGGGCCGGAAGCGAATTTCCGCTGCCGTTGTTTACCCCAACAGTGGCGAGCACATTATCTCGCCGGAGCATATAATCAAAACGCCGGAGGATTTCCGTGTCTATCGTCACATTCCCGGTGCTACCGATCCAGCTGTGGTTTTGAATGGGATTCGTCTCGACAAGCGGCAGAACGGAAGGCGTGTTGCCGTAGAGAAAAGTGCCCCCGAGCCAGTTGTTCGCATCATAAACGGCTATCGAGGCATTAGAACTACTAGATCCCACGTTCGGCGAAATCGCGCTACTGCCGTAGAGATATTGCCCCACGATCGTCGCGTGCGAGGAGATCGAGAGGTTGCCACCCGATGGGAATGAAAATGCCTTGCCCGTGAAATCGGCCACGTTAGGACGGTAAGACCCTGACTCTGGGGCCTCGACCTGTGTTGCCGAGACGCCTTGCCCTGTGGGCAATGATCCCCCAAGCAGAGTTTGCAAATCGGTGAAGCCGATATCCTCCAATTCCGTCGGGCTGAGTTGGGCACTAAGCGGAGAGGAATGCAAAAACACACCCGCGCTCCAGAGGGCTAAGAGGAAAAACGGATGACGCGATGGCCAGAACATAACCCTAATCAAACCACGAGATCGGTTTTTTCAAACACAAAATTTCCTGTGCATTCTCGACAACCCCACCCCCCCGCGCTAATGTGTTAGTGCGATGAAATTCGAAGACTGGCCTGAAGAATGGCAGGAGTGGGCAAAGCTCACCCCGCTGGAGCGCTTCCGGGAAAGCGAGAAAATCTTCGCTCAATACTTAGCTATGGGAGGTAGCCTTGATCCCGACCCCGATCCGACAAGTCCTTTCTACGATCCAGAAACATCAGGTTCAGGCGCTGCTTATGGGCGGCCAGGCCTGTGTGTTCTACGGCGCAGCCCAGTTTAGCAAAGACGTCGATTTTCTCATTCTTGCGAAGGAGGAGAATTTTAAAGGATTTCACGCGGCGCTTGCGGAGCTTAATGCCATAAGGATTGCCATTCCGCGCTTCGACCTGCGCGTCTTGGATCGCGGGCACGCGGTTCACTACCGCTGTAAGGCAGCTGGTGTCGAAGGGCTCCGCGTCGATGTCATGACAAAACTCCGCGACCTGCCGGATTTTTCCGTGCTTTGGGAGAGGCGCACAACGATCACGGAAACGGATGGCCGAGAATTTCACCTTCTCTCAGTTCCCGACCTCGTCAATGCCAAGAAAACCCAACGCATGAAGGATTGGCCCATGATCAGTGCCTTGGTGGAGGGCCATTATGAGGCGCATTCGAAAGAGGCAACACCACCGCGTATAGAATTCTGGTTTCGGGAATCGCGCGTAGCAGATCGCCTTCTCGACCTCGCCGCCCGCTTCCCGAGCGAAGCCGCTGCTATGTCAGCCGCCCGCCCGCTCCTCTCGCTCGCCATCACACCCGACCTTCCGCGTTTGCGCGAGGCGTTGGATGCCGAGGTGCGCGTGGAGCAAGAGAAGGACCGCATTTATTGGGAGCCCCTCAAGCGCGAGATGGAAGAGTTCCGCCGCGCCGAGCGTGGTCTTCTGTGACGGGATTGTCTCTTGCCATCCGCAGTCCAAGCGGCTTTTCTGGCAGATTCAAACCCCGATCCCACTATGACTTTAGATATCTCTTCTCTTGAAATCGCAGCCCGCGATGCGCGCGGCCTGGCTATGGACGCTGTCACGAAATGCAAATCCGGCCACTTAGGCCTCCCGCTTGGAGCCGCCGATATCGGATCTGTCCTCTTCGGCTCTGTCATGAGCTTCAATCCCGATGAGCCCCGCTGGCTCAATCGCGACCGCTTCATCCTCTCTGCAGGCCACGGCAGCATGTTCCTCTACAGCTGGCTTCACCTTGCGGGCTATGGGGTTTCTTTGGAAGAGCTCAAAAATTTCCGGCAGCTCGGCAGCATCACTCCCGGTCATCCGGAGTTTCACGAAACGCCGGGCGTCGAGGCCACCACCGGCCCGCTCGGCCAAGGCGTGTCGAACGCCGTAGGCTTCGCGATCTCTGCCAAAATGTGTGAGGCCCGCTTCAACACATCCGCGCACAGCATTTTCAACCACCATGTCATTGCGCTCGCGGGTGATGGCTGCTTGCAGGAAGGCGTGTCGATGGAAGCCAGCGCGCTCGCCGGTCACCTCGGCCTCGACAACCTGATCCTCATCTATGACTCCAACAATGTGACGCTCGACGCCATGGGCCCCGTCACTCAGAGCGAGGACACCGCCGCGCGCTACACCGCCATCGGCTGGGATGTGCACCAAATCGATGGACACAACCTCCACGAGATCGCAGAGGCACTCGCGAAGGCGAAGGCCGCCACCAGCGGCAAGCCGCAGTTCATCATCGCAAAGACCCTCATTGGAAAAGGCATTCCTGAGGTCAGCGGCACGAACAAAGCCCACGGCGAGGCTGGCGTGAAATTCGTTGCCGAGGCCCGCAAAGCGCTCGGTCTGCCTGAAGAAACCTTCTACGTAACACCCGAAAATATCGCTTTTTTTGAAAAACGCAAAGCCACCCTCAAGGCCGAATATGCAGAGTGGGAAAAATCCTACGCTGCTTGGCGTTCAGCCAACGCCGATCTCGCCAAGGAAATCGATGACGCCCTCACGGGAAAAACTCCAAACCTCCTCGATGTCATCCCGCCGTTTGATCCAAGCGTCAACATCGCCACACGCAAAGCCGGCAGTGATGTGCTCCAGCCGATCTGCGCCGCCATGCCGCTCGTCACCAGCGGCAGCGCCGACCTCCACGGCTCCACACTGAACTACATCAAGGACGGCGGTGATTTCAACCGTGCCAACCACGCAGGTCGCAACCTTCACTTCGGCATTCGCGAACACGGAATGTGTGGCATCATGAATGGCATCGCCTACGACGGCATCTTCCGCGCCAGTGGTGCGACATTCCTCGTCTTCAGCGATTATGGGCGTCCATCGATCCGCCTCGCAGCGCTGTCGCATTTGCCCACCGTTTACATTTTCACTCACGACTCCGTAGGCGTCGGAGAAGACGGCCCAACACACGAACCCGTCGAGACCGTTGCCGCACTGCGCGCGATTCCTGGACTCGATGTGATCCGTCCCGGAGATCCCGAGGAAACCGCCGGTGCCTTTGCCGCAGCTTTCCAGAAAACAAACGGCCCGACCATGCTTGTGCTCTCGCGCCAGAATCTGCCAACTCAAAACGACATTCCCGTCGCCACACGCCGCGAGGGGGTTTTCCATGGCGGCTACATTGCCAAGAAAGAAACTGCCGACTTGGAATTCATACTTCTCGCCAGCGGCAGCGAACTCCAACATGCCATGAATGCCGCTGCTGAACTCGGTGCTGGCGCCCGCGTCGTTTCGATGCCGTGCTTTGAACGCTTCGAGGCCCAGAGTGCGGAATACAAAGAATCCATCCTGCCGAAATCCTGCCGCAAACGCGTCTCGATCGAAGCCGGCATCTCCGACCCATGGTTCCGTTATGTCGGCCTCGATGGCAAAACCGTAGCCATCGACCGCTTCGGCCTGAGCGCCCCAGGCAACATCGTCATGGAACAACTCGGCATCACCGCCGCCCATGTCGTGGCCGCAGCAAAAAGCCTCTAATTTTTCACCACAGAGGACACAGAGAGCACAGAGTTATTAAAGCCCGGTAGGCAGAGAAGATTTTTTTTCTTCACCTCCGTGCCCTCCGTGTTCTCCGTGGTTCAATCTTTCATTCATGCCGTCGAAATTCGATCCCGAAGAAATCCGTCGTAAGTCCGACGAGCTGGAATCCGCCAGCCTGCGCGAGGTTTTGTCGTGGGCATGGGAAAAATTTGGCACACGCGCGGCTATCGGCACCAGCTTTCAAGGAGCTGGTCTCGTCGTTATGAACGAGGCGTTTTCAAACGGCCTGAATTTCCCCGTCTTCACCATCGACACAGGTTTGCTCTTCCCCGAAACGCTAGACCTGAAAGCAGCCGTCGAGAAACGCTTCGGCATTACCATCGAGCCGCTCGTCCCCGAGCAAACCGTCGAGGAACAATCCGCCGAGCTCGGCCCTGAGCTTTGGAACACCAAGCCCGACCTCTGCTGCTCGCTCCGTAAGGTTATTCCCCTGCAGAAAAAACTCTCCACACTCGATGTCTGGATCACCGGAGTCCGCCGCCAGCAAAACGACGCACGCGAAAAAACCAAGATCGTGGAACTCTACCATTTCGATGTTCTCCGCGACCTCTACATCGTGAAGCTCAACCCCATGGCCGCCTGGAGCCGTGACGAAGTCCAAGACTACATCAAAAAACACGACCTCCCGGTGAACGCCCTCACCGCGTGCGGCTACCGCTCCATCGGTTGCCAACCCTGCACCCGCCCGATCGGCGCCGGCGAAAACGAACGCGCCGGCCGATGGACCGGCTTCGACAAAAGCGAGTGCGGCATCCACACCTTCCTCGGCAGTAATATCTGAGGTTTTTATTGGACATTTCCAAGCGGTCGGATGGTTAGTTTGAGTATCGTTCATTTGCTCGTTGAAAAATCTGTTTCTCAAAAGGAGGTTCCATCCTCATGGTCTTTGAAATCGACTGGCGGCTTATCGAAGATGCCAGCCCCGAAAACCGGAGACTGGATCAAATCCTACGGCGGTTGGAAGGGCTTCACGGCGGCGGGGCCCTGGCCCCCAGTTTCGCGCTGCCGCGCGGGTTTGTAGCGGCTGTCTATGACTGCCGAATCGGAGCCCCCCCCGGCGCTCACAGAGACATCGCCACAGCAACCGCGCGACTGCGCTCTCGTGTATACACACTAGGGTCGGCGCGCCGCCGCTGACCCATTTGCGCGGCAGAGCGGCCATTGCATCCAGAAGAAACGCCGCCGGGGCGGCTGAAACTTGGGACGCCGACGGCGCGGCATCCCTACCCCGGCTTACGAATCGCGCTGCCGCGCGGGTTTGCAGAGGTTGCCTATGACTGCCGAGATTTTCTTGCCTGGGAACGCTGAGGTCTCCTCAGCATGATGCTTTAACGAAGCTAAAGGAGCGGTTGGCGTTCCCGACGCTCTTCGTGAATCCCGTGGAGGGATGACCTCCGTGTCGTCCCATTCCAGTGGCGCCGCTCGTCTTCACCTTGCCGCAGAATGACACATCAAGCGGGACTATACGAATCAAGAAACTCGCAAAAACTCCCGCTGCCTACAAAAGATGTCGATATTGGGGCTGACATTTTTGTCTGAAGGGGGCGGGGCTACGCCCCGCAAGAATCGGACGACACAACCGAGGCGCTGGGGAGCGCCGAGGAAGCGCCTCGAAGAGGGCCCGCAGGGAATGCGAAGCGGGAGGTGAGCATGGCAAAGGTCGTCCCTCCATAGGCTACGGCCTGCCAGTTCTCTGGCTCCGCCGTCAAGCACGGCATCCGTTCGGCTCCTTCATCCTTCTGACTTTTCTTCGTGCTCCGGAAGGTTAGTTTCCCGAGTTGCGGGCCAGACGGAAGCCGACGTAGCCGTTGCCGAGGTCCGGGTTGATGAAGAAGCCGCGGTTGGCGACGGAGCAGTAGTCCGCACTGCCCCACCAGTCGCCGCCGCGGAAGCGGCGGGCGGAGGTATACGCAACATCCTCGCGCCACTCCCACTCATGTCGTGGAACGCCAATTCATTCGCCGATTTGGTTCCTACCGCTCCTGTGCCATCGCTACTATTGTTTATTTTGCGCCATCAAGAGGCGACCTTTGTACTAAGAACGCCAATGGCGGTAAGAAATTCTTAAAGTTATTTTCAGGCCCAAATTCTAAAGGGCTACTTTTTACAAATAAAAAGCCGTTTCTTACGAGATGGCTAATCGAGATGGGGCACACCGATCACCCAGAGCAAAGCGCTCGGCATTTTCCCTGCGGTCTTGGAAGAAATCAAAACACCGACGCGTCAATAATGGAGATCACATCGTCCAGCACATCCTGTGGAGCTTGTTCAATAAGCTTCATTCCTCGTGAACGAAAATCGAGCGACTTCACCTGCTCGCACATCACGAAACCCGTCAGCGATGTGCGGCCTGCGATGGAAACATGAAAAGGCATTTTCCGGTCCGTATTGGTGATCGGACAGCAGATCGCCATTCCGGTGCCTTTGTTGAAAGCCTCTTTGCTCACTACCAGCGCTGGGCGGCGTCCTTTTTGTTCATGGCCAGCCTGCGGATCGAAATCCAACGCCACCAAATCGCCCTGCCTCGGAATCCAAGCGGGCATTACCAGACCTCGCGCCCGCTTGTTCCCCACTCAAATTCGGCCGTCTTGTAGCCTCTCGGTATGGCCGCAACGAGATCTTCAATACGATGCCGACCTCGGACGCGCGACGGCGCCTTCGCGGGCCTCACGATGATAGCATCTTTCTTCGGCGTTAGTTCGATTTCGACATCGGCACCAGGCTCCAAGCTCAAAGAGGCCAGCAAGGCCTTGGGCAGACGCACGCCCTGACTGTTTCCCCATGCTTGTAAAGTCGTCGTCATGCTCGAAATGTATATCCCCCGGCTAAACGAGGCAAGACCAAAAAAAGTCTATTTTCATGTGCGGATCACCGGGGTCCACCGACTCCGCATCGGCTGAAGCCTGACTCCAGCAATCCGGTGTTGGTCGCAAAGCCTTATTTGATTTCAGTCATCGAAGTCCGCTGCAGGTGGTCCCTTGAGCTTGCGCTCGAGCAGGCGCCTGTGCTTGGTGATGCGGCCATTCACTCGTTTGCGCCAGAGGCGAAAACTCGAGGGTTTTAATTCGCGTCGCATGACCGCTATGACATCCCGCTCCACAAAGCCTGTGCGCTTCTCAATTTCCTCGAAACTCGTCCTATCCTCCCAAGCCAACCGCACGATACGGGAAATCTGCTCGGGCAAAAGCGCGGTCTTCATGGGACAATTTGAATCAAAGATTTGGAGTTCAAGAGACTCATACTTTTCGCCGAAATGTGGCGCATACCAAGTCTTACGAATACCCAGCACGGCGAGATGCTCGGAGGGAAGCAAATTTTTTGAAGAGATGACGCTGTTGATTCGGTCCGAAAAACCCGAGTCAAAGATAGCAAACGCCTGCACGGCCATGCCCCCTTCTGAACAAATCAAGGCATCGGAGGCTGAATGCCTTTGGCCATGAAATACTGCCGCAGGAATTCGATATCGCCGCGATCTTTTTCACGGCCGGCACGGCACTTCATACGCCACAGCAGCTCGGGGCTTGCGAAGGGGATCGGCACGCCGTCGATTTCGTGAATGACGAGACTTTTAGAGGCTTCGTGGTAGTCGATGCCTGAGGCCTTTGCCATGAGGTCCACAAGGATTTCGTCTGCCACGCGCACGACGGTGTATTTTTCGACTTCACCGGCTTCGAGTTCCCGGACACAGCCGTCCGGAAGCGTGGCGAGAGCCTCATAAACACGCGCTTCGTTTTCCAAGTCAGTGTCGATGAGAATGTCGATATCGCCAGTGGTTCGAGGATAGCCAGATAAAATGATGGCAAACCCTCCAACGACCATGAACTTAGCGCCGCGTTGGTGCAGCTCGCGGCAGAGTTCCACTAAATCCTTGCGCTCGGGCGCGCGGGGGATCAATTCGCCGGTTTCCGGATCAAATGGTCCATTAGCCATTGGTCGGCATCCTCATGTGTTTTGAATCGAAAAACCCCTTTCGGAATTTTCGGTTGTGGAAACCCTCGCAAGCTATTCTGCAGGCTCATTGCGTAATCGATGTAATTCTCTTGCGTGAGGTTGGCGCGCTTGCCAACGACCTTCCCAACCGGATCATCGATATTCACCACGGGATGCATGGCCAAAACCTAAGCGTGCCTGTGATCGCGGGCAAGAAACAAAAACAGAGGCCTAAGCGCATGCTGGTCTCCACTTTCCTCTGTCGTGATAATTGAAGGAACGCTACTTGGCGGGTGCCGCATCCTTTGCGCAGCGGAAGCCCACATGGCTGGTACCTGTGTCCGGAGGCGAGCCTCTGCGGGCGGTGATGCGGTAGCTCTCGCAGTAGTCGGGATGGCAAAGAAACGATCCGCCTTTGATGACGCGGCGTTCGATTCCCGGGACATCCGGCGGCGAGGGATCGCCGGGCATCATCTTTTCTCCTAGAGGCGACTTGGGGCCGCTGGGGTCACAACACACGCCTTGGCTCGTGGTTCTCTCGGCAAAAGTATCGGCGCGGTAAATATCGCTGCACCAGTTCCACACATTGCCGCCCATGTCATAGAGCCCATACCCGTTGGCCGGAAAGGAACCGACCGGAGATGTGCCTGCGAAGCGGTCGAGCTCATCGTTGAGATCGGGAAAGTGACCCGTCCAACGATTCAGCATGAACTTCCCGGCGGGGCGCTCTTCGTTGCCCCAAGGGTAGCGGTTTCCTGATTTGCCTCCTGCAGCGGCAAATTCCCATTCGGCTTCGGTGGGAAGTCGTTTGCCTGCCCAGACCGCATAGGCCTTGGCATCTTTCCAAGCGATTTGCACCACGGGATGATTCTCTTTGCCGGCGATCGTGCTGCCGGGACCATCGGGATGCAACCACGAGGCGCCATTTGTCCAATGCCACCACGCCGACATATCCCTCAAATCCACAGGCCCCTTGGTTTGACGAAAGACGAGTGAACCCGGTGCGAGGACATCAGCAGGCGGCTTCGGAGTGCCCGGTGGGACTTGGGTTTTCATTTCCTCCCAGTCCACGGGGCGCTCGGCAATGGTGACATAGCCGGTGGCTTTCACAAATTTTGCAAAGTCGGCATTCGTGACGTCGTGGGTGTCCATGAAGAAAGGCGCAACCTTTACGCGGTGTGCTGGGCGTTCATTTGGGTATGTGTCGGGCGCGTCCGAGCCCATCGTGAATTCCCCGCCGGGTATTAAGACCATGCCACTGGGAGTGGGGGTGAGTTTACAAGCGACTAGGAGAAAGCACGCGAGCGGTAGGATGAGGGGATGGCATTTCACGACGGGCAACATAGCATGCCTGTGATTGGTGTCCACCGGCGGCAAGCGCGCTGGCATTAGCGGATTGGGCCGAGGGCTTGAGGCGTGGTGAGGATGCCTTTTTTGGCGAGCTCATCCAGCGCCCGCGCGGAGATGAGGCCATCGCTTTTCAGCGTAAGCGCTTTCACCTGGGAATCGGCTTTTGCCATGGCAACGAGGGTGTCGGCCCGTGAATCTTGCGGAGGTGTCCAAAGAATGAGATCGCCGGGCACTGGGGCGAGCAGCAATCCTTCGGTATCGAGCGCAGCGAATACGCCATTTTCTTCGCGCAGGGAAACCAGCGGTGATGATTCTTGGTGGTGCTGGTGCAAAAGGCGGGTCATCTGCAAGAGGTCCACGGCGGCTTCTGGAGTCGAGGTCATTTTGGCGATGCCAAGAAACGCATTCGGATTTTGGCCTATATCTTTGAGGTCCGCTGTGATGAGGCTCTTTTGCCATGGCGAGAGAGAGGGATTTCCGAGAAAGCCCTCGATCGCTGTGGGGCTTGCTCCCAAGGCAGCTAGAGCGGAGCGGTTTTTAACCATCATTTCTTCCGGACTCGATTCGATGAGGGTTCGCTGGAGGGTTTGATTCACGTTCACCACCGAGATGGCTGTCCCCACCCCGCCGCTCACAACCAAGCCGGAGAGGTTCACGACGAGTGCACCTCCTGCCATGGCGCGCGCGGTGGCGTCCAGCTTGCTTTGTAAAATGGCGTCGTGCGTGTAGGGGCTCACGCCGAGTTGCAGCGCGAGTTCGGCTTTTTTGCGGGATACACCGAGCGCAGTTTCCACACCGGAGCGCGGATTGGATTTCCCTTCGACGGTATTTTTCACTGCTGTGGCGACGCGGCCCAACAAACGCGAGGCGCCTTGTGGCAGGCGCTGCGCAGTGCCAAGAGGATCCTTCACCGCATCCTTCACGCTTTCGACTTTTTCGGCCCCCGCCTTCACCAGTGCTTTTCCAAATTCCTCGGAATTATCAATCTCATCGAGTGCTGCAATGGCTTTGATCTCGCTGGTACGAATCCCGAGGCATTGCCTGCCAGTAACCCGTTCGCTGCCACCTGGGCCTTGCAGGATAAACATGACGTGCTGACCATCCGGTTGAGCCAAGGGCTCCACGCTGTAAAGCGCGCTGGAGAGTAAGGTCGTCGGAGAAAAATCTGCCGAGGAAACGGGCTGAAGTGGGTCGTAATTTCCTGCTGTCCACTCCGCCTGCGCAAGGAGCGCTGACAACGAGACTGCCACCGGGAAAAAAAGAACGCGTATTTTCATAGTGGCCTCAAGATTGCAGAAAATGTTCTTTTTCCCAACAGCCTAAAATTACTTTTTTCTGGGGGATGGCTATCCTTGGACGATTCTCATTGCGGGAAGTGTTCCGCTGACGCCATCCAGCTCGAGAGCAGCCTTGACGGCTTCGTTCAAAGAAAATTGCGTGTCCCAGTATTTTGAAGCGGTGCACCAAACTCGGAGTTCCATGGTGAATTTGTTTTCACCGAGGTGTGTGAGGACGGCTACTGGAGCAGGTTGCGAGGCGACATGCGGTTTTCCCGCAGCGGCGCGTAGGAGGCTGGAGCGCACTTTTTCTGCGGGGTTTGATCCGGCGACTGTGCAAGGCACAATGACGAGCCGATCTGGGTTCGCGCTGAAGTTGGTGATATTGCCGCCGGTGATCGCCGAGTGTATATTACCAAATCGCCCAAGTATCGATCCCTTGGCGTTTGCCTTTGGGCGTGAACTGGATTAGCTTCTTCCCAGCGCCAACGGCTTTCGTCCTTGGCACGACTGATGCTCCGCTTTTCCCAAACCCTTAGAACAATGAAAAAAACAATCATTACTTGTCTGGGCGTTGCCTGCATTGCTTCGATCGGCATCTTTTGTGCCAATCAGACCTCTAACCGGGAGCGCACTCCATCTGTCAAAACTCCACTTGCGGCTGCCATCGAAACTCCATCCGAATCGAGTCGCAGCAAGCCGTTACCGCATTCTCCGCAAGCTGAAGCCTCCGCGTCAGTGGCTCAATCGAGTCCTGCCAACGTGCAAACACCCTCACCGGCGGCGGCTTCGGAGCCTTTGCTGGATTCGGATGAGCCTCGCGAGAAGGCCTCGCAGAAGAACAGTCCAGTATCTCCGCAGGCGCAGTCTCAAGATGCCGGCTCTGCGAGCACACCGTCGTTATCGCCAGCCGGCGAGGTTGTGCAACTCCTTCAGACCGCTGATCTGAGCGACCCGGAGGCTCGAGCCAATATCGTGGCTCAGATGACGCAGATCGAGGAATCCCGCATGGACGCCGTGTTGGATAAAGCCGACCAGCTTGGTGTCCCGGTGCGTATTGACGAATTGGGCGGCAAGGTTTCCATTCTGCATGACTTCCGTGGCGACCAACCGCTCTATCGCACGACGAACAACAAGAACGCAGGGATTTCCACTGGCGCGAACCTCCTTCAAGCAGTGCCTTATGGGCTTGATGGGAGCAACGTGAAGGTGGGCGTGTGGGATGCCGGGTCGATCCGCGACACCCACCGCGAACTCACCGGCCGAGTGACCAAAAAAAATGCCACGGCAGCATTGGACAACCATTCGACTCATGTCGCTGGCACGATTGGATCCGCCGGGGTTGATGCCAATGCGAAGGGCATGGCCACCAAGTCTGCGATCGATTCCTATGATTGGAATAATGACTACGCCGAAATGACAGCGAGTGGAGCTGCAACGGCCACCGCTCTCACCGCTGTGCCGCTGTCGAACCACTCGTATGGTTATGGTGCGGCAACTGCCGACATGGGGCGCTACGAGCGCGAGGCGCGAACGTTGGATGCTCTCGTATGGGCGTTACCCTATTACCTGCCATTTTGGGCAGCCGGAAATGAACAGGACTCCCTCACTGCGCTGGGAGGCTACCAGTCCATTACGTTCAATTCCCTAGCCAAAAATATCCTCACCATTGGCGCAGTGAACGATGCCGTGGTGGCTGGCGTGCGCACCCCTGCATCCGGTGCCATGAGCAGCTTCTCGAGCTGGGGGCCATGTGATGACGGGCGCATCAAACCCGACCTCGTTGCCAATGGTGTGACCGTGTACTCGAGCACGGGCGGAAGCGATTCCACCTATGCCGCCTACAGCGGCACGAGCATGGCCACACCGAATGCCATCGGCTCCGCGGCTCTCATCCAGCAATTGTACGCGACCGCATTTGGTCAGCGCCCTCGCGCCAGCTTGCTCAAGGCGCTCCTCATCCACACCGCCGACGACCTCGGGAATCCAGGCCCCGACTACAAATTTGGCTGGGGGCTGATCAATGTGAAAAGCACGGCAGATCTCATTCTCGCCCAAAAAGCGAATCCTGCTGCGCCGAGGATTTTAGAAAACTCCCTCACCGCCTCGGTCAAGAGCGTCACCACGACATTCACATGGGATGGAGTGAGCCCGATCCGCGCCACACTTTGCTGGACCGACCCCGCTGGCGCCGCTCAGACGGCCGCAGACAGCCGCACGCCGAATCTCACGCATGACTTGGATCTTAAGGTCACTGGCCCGGATGGGTTGACCGTTTACATGCCGTACATCATGCCGTTTGTGGGCGTGTGGACGAATGCCGCCATGTCGGCTGCAGCCACCACAGGTAAAAACAAGGTGGACAATACCGAGCAAGTTCTCATTGCCGCGCCGAACCGCACTGGAACTTACACCGTCACGGTTTCCATGGAGGGCTTGCTCACCACGAATAGCCAACCTTATTCACTGGTTGTGACAGGTGTTTCTTCAACAACAACGCCGAATCCCTCCCCGACGCCCACCCCGAGCCCCACGCCAGCACCCATAAACCCTGCGCCTACGGTCCGCTTCACCTCTCCGGCCAGCGGGACCAGCCTGAGCCTAGGGTCCCAGACCACCTTGGCTGCCACCGCCTCGGATCTCACAGCCACTGGTGCGGCAGGGATCATTTCGAAAGTGGAATTTTTTAGCGGTTCGACCTCGCTCGGTGTGGATACCACCGCTCCGTATTCGCTCGTGTGGAAGCCCGCCGCCGCTGGCAATTACACGCTCATCGCACGTGGCACCGACAGTCAAGGCGCCGTGGGAAATTCCTCTGCGATCACGGTCGTCGTGGTGGCTCCGCTACCTGCGCCGACCATTGCTTCTATCACGCCCGCCAGCGGCCCAGTTGGCGCCAGCATCGTTATCAATGGAACGAACCTCTCGGCGGTAACGGGAGTTCAATTCAATGGCATCGCCGCCTCCGTCTGGAAACTCGTCTCCGCCACACAGGTCAGTGCCACAGTGCCGCTGGGCGCCACGACGGGATCGGTGAGAGTTTCAACCGCCACGGCCAATGCAACGAGTCCCGGGGTCTTCACAGTCACATCGCCAGCCGCGCGGGTTTTGATCAGCCAAATCTACGCCGGCGGAGGTCGCTGGTGGTCGGATTACAGTAATGACTACGTCGAGCTTCATAATCCATCGACCACACCCGCCGCCTTGGATGGCTGGTCGCTGCAGCTCGCTGGTGGATCCGGTTCCCGATGGACGGTTGTTTCGCTGAGAGGCACGATCCCAGCCAGGGGGTACTACTTGGTGGCCCTTGCGGGTGGGTCTTTTTCTTATGATCTTCCAAAATCCGACGCCTCGGGATCATACGACCTTGCTGCACTCCAGGGTAAAGTGGCCCTCATGAAAACCATCACGCCGCTTGCGGTTTCTTCTCCCCTTGGCTTGGCAACGCTTCAAGACTTTGTCGGCTATGGCTCCACCAATGCCTACGAAGGCTCTGCGCCTGCCATTTCGCCCGACCGCTACTATGCCATCTTCCGAGCCGATGCCGGAGCCACCGATACGAACCAGAATGCTCTCGATTTCGTCTGGAATTACGCCTCAGCACGCAACTCCGCCACACCGGTCACTCTTCGCAATAAGCAAGTGCGACCTCGATAGCACACCCCTTGAGGAAAAGTGTGAAGGATGAAGGATGAAGGATGAAGTTTCTTGGAGGGACGACCTTTGCCATGCTCGCCTCCCGCTTCGCATTCCCTGCGGGCCCTCTTCGAGGCGCTTCCTCGGCGCTCCCCAGCGCCTCGGTTGTGTCGTCCGACTTATCCCGAAAACGGATTTTTAGACAGGAGGACAGGATGGAGAGGATTTACAGGAAAGGCTTTGGCTTTTGTTTGATATCGCACAAATCATTTCAAACACATCG
>VFJO01000055.1 GCA_009886045.1 Verrucomicrobiota bacterium | reverse complement strand
CATCGGCGCTTCGATCCGAGCCAAAAAGTTGTTTCACCCCGCCAAGGCGTCCGCGTTCAATCAGCTCGAGCCCTGATCCACAGAATGGATCCCAGACGACATCTTGGCCCGAATTCCCGGCGAGTCGCGCCATACAGGCGGCAAGCGGGGGATGCGATGCCGCGGGCACATCCATTTTTCGGTAGGAAAATCGAGGGTCGGATGAAAATCGTGGGCGGAGTTCCACCGAGTACTGCTTCCCCTTGGGGTGAATCTCAATGACCCAAGGGGCACTCCTCGCATCATTCAAGAGGTCTGAGCACAAGGCAAACGCCCGGTTGGCTATTTCCCGAATCAGGCCGCGTTGGTGGCCCATCGATGGGAAATCCAGACGATATCTAATTGCGCCTTGCGTGAGGCTTCGGAAAAGCTGGAGCGTGGTGGGACTTGTGATCAGGCCGGCAATTTCTTCGGCGCTCAGCTTTGTGACGCTGCCTAGATCGAAAGCAAAGGTTCCGCAACAGCGAAGAGACAATAAATCAGAAAGACAAAATTTGGAGCGTGGTGTTACGACCACAAGTCCTGGGCCCATTGCCCGGAAGTCTAAAACCTCTGCCGCGCGGGGCGACTCGTGCAGCTCTTGCCTTACGAATTTCTCCAAGCCCCGACGACCTCTGAGGTTGACCTGAAGGTTAAGATGAGGATCCACTGCTTGGTGCAAACGGATCTCCGTGGGGGAGTCATCCCTCGCCACGCTTGCACTCACTTTCAGAAGGGTTTGTGGGGAAATATCGCCTGCGATTTCAAGAGTTGCTCGGCCTCCAATTTTATCAAGGGCCCGCGCAAGGTACTTTTTTTCACGTGCCTCGGGATTGGCACTCTGCAACACGTGGATGAGGGCCTCCTCGTCTGCGGCAACGGACCCGATCTTAGGTAGGGCAGCCATCGCATAGCGGCGAATTTTTTCATCGGAATCTTGCAAAAGAGAGCGGAGCCATGCTGCAACTTGGTCTTTCTCGGCTGCTCGTCCGGACTCCGAAAAAACGACGCCGACCGCGCGAACAAGAGCTGCGTTTTTCGATCGTGATGAAGAATCCTGCGAATCAAATTCCGGCACATGTGCCGTCCAAAGTTCATGCCAACTCAGGGAGCGTAGGTTCTTGTACAGGTTCTTCGATGCGAGGGCGCTGGGGTTCTTCACGGGGTGTTTGGTGCGGGCTTTTTCGGGCCGCCGAAGACGGGTAGGCGAGGGATGATTTTTGGTGACCATTTCGGATTCGAAAATGTGCCATCCGAGTGGTAAGAAAAAAGTTTGCTCACGGGAAAAAAGACGATTCCAGGCACTCCCTGGGCATTCAGTCGCATATCCATATCGAGATCGCCTGTGAGAAAGTAAATGTCACCATCCCCGAACATCGTAAATCCACTCCCGACGATCTCGACGTTCTTAGTGTTGATTTTTTTATCAGCCACGGTGAAGTCTGCTGTGGCAAATCGCGCCGTATTGTAGGCCACTCCGGGTAGAATCGCGCCAATGATCGTGGAGAAGGGTCCAAGTACGGGAATAGCAAAAACGTTGCCGTCTTCGATCCGAATATTTCCGTTTCCAGTCATCATCTCCTCGTCTCCCATGCGGGTTGTGAAGTTGTATTGACCGCTCACCACTCCCTTGGAGTCGGCGTAGTCAAAGTAAAGTTGGGTGAGCTTGGAAAAATTGACCCGCTCCAATTGAACGTTGGCGCTGAAGACTGGGTTCTTGGGATCGATCGAGACATCGGCTTGGAGTGTCACTTCGCCATCCATGATCGGCGCACGGGTGACACGAGCATCCACGCGGTTTCCAATGACGAGGACCTTGGCCGAGGTTTTGCCGAAGGTGAGCGTCTTGCCGAGTAGATCGTAGTCCATCCCTGCCGGGGATTCGACTTGGATTGTAAGGTTGTTTTTAGTTGCCGTGCGCATGTGAACTTTTCCCTCGAGTGAAACGCTCGGATTTGATCGGAAACGGTAGGGGCTAATTGTTTTCGCAATGTTCGGATCTATCCACATGAGAACCTCGGTGGGAACAAGTGTGGAGCGGATGTTTGAGAAGCGAACTTCTTGGCGCCCGACATCGTAAGCAAATGAGCCTGTCCCCTTGCCGGGGCCAGTCGTGATGAGGATGTCTTTATAGGTGACACAGCTGTCTTCGATTTCCAAATCTGCCTCTCCGGAATCAATCCAGGCGCCCCTCATCGAGGTTTTGCCAAGCTTGAGGTGGCCCGAGCCCTTCATGGCTGCAAAATCCAGTTTTGGTGTCCGGAGCGAAATTGTAATTTCCGGCAGGTCGGCTACCTGCATCTTTTCCAAGAACTCGCGGGTCGGGCGGTCCATGAGGGAGCTGAGATCAGTGGGTGGAATGCTCGTTTGAGCTTCCAAGCGATAGTCGCCCGGAGCGATCCACAAATTTCCGCTGAACGATCCCCGTGTAGCTTGGATGGAAATATCCCTGAGGTGCAGGCATTGAGAGGCCCAGGCAAACCCAAAGCCCACTTCGCGAAACGTGATTCCTTTGTAGGTGATGTCTGGCGCCAGAAAGTTGCCGATGACATGAAGCCCTCCATCTGGCTGAGTGAAATCCGCTGTTACCTCGGCATCAATGTGTGGAGCGGATTCAAAGCTCGGCTCGTCTTTTTCTTCACTGCCGGGAGTGAAAGCCGCCAGGAGCGGAGCTGCGTTGAGATTGGTGCGAAGAGAGAGTCTCGCCTGCGCGGAGTTTGTATCCCACTCACCAGAAGCCTCCAAACTGCCATCTTTATCTTTGAGCTCGATGACCGAGAGGCTTAGCTTTCCTTCTGCGTATTCTCCTTTGAGTTTCAGGTCGGAGAGCGAGAGTCCTTGGCGTTCGACTTTCGGGCAAGTGACAGCAAGGTTGGAAATACGCAGTGACTCCGGCTTGCTCGCGTTAACCGCGAACGTTGCGCTCACAACTGGTCGTGCACTTGGAAAAGACAATTCTGAAAGTGTATTGAAAAATGCTTCAACTGGGGGAGGGGGATCGTCCGTCATGCCTTTGTTTTGTTGCGGAGTTGGAATCTGAAAGGTGAAGGGATTTTGAATCTCTCCGTTTAATCTCACTTGAATCCCCGCGACAACCGCTTCGAATGAACTCAGTCGGAGACTGTCTCCAAGAAGAATAATCTCAGCTTGAATATTATGGATTTCGACTCGGCGTCCATCGTGCGACTTCAGGATGGGAATCGACGCGTTGGCTTGCCGGAGTGAGAGGCTTTCCACAACAAAACGCCTCAGCATGAGTTCACCGAGATTCAGCGAAACAGAAAGCCGGTTGATAGAAGCCAGCGTATTGTGACTATTGACGCGCTCTTTGATCCGGAGATCTCGTGCGACAAGGCCCAGAAAGGGATCCAGAGAAAGATGGGCGATACTGACTTCAATTAAAGGGCTGCTCAGGGCCTTTTCAAGCGCTTCCTTCACACCAAAGCCTATGCCGTGGACGCGTTGATAGTAAACTCCAGCTGGAACACCGATAAAAATCAGCGCCAGCGTCAAAGCCACCAGAGTCTTAAATAGAAAATAAACGACGGGATGAACCTTCATCTTAACATCACATAAGGTGCAGCGGATCCACGTCCACAGCCACAAAAACATCTTCTGGCATCGGAAGCGCAGCCAACGTACTGCGTATAAGTCTCGAGAGCTGGAGTGAAGATGGGCCTCTCAGTGAGACTTGAAAGCGGTAGTAGGTTTTGGCTTTTTCCAATGGTGCAGGCACGCCTTCACCGATCAAAACGCCTTGGGGAGCCGAGTTTTTGAGTTTGCGAGAGAGAGTTTGGGCTGAAAACTCGACCTTCTCACGAGCGACGCCGCGCAGGGTGATCATCACCATCCGTCCAAATGGGGGATAGTCGAAACGTTTCCGAAATTCCATTTCCTGCTCCATGAACCCTTCGAAATCATGATGCCGTGCAAATTGAATCGACGGGCTGAACGGGGTGAACGTCTGCACAAAAACTTCGCCCTCCATCTCCCCACGGCCAGCACGACCTGCAACTTGTGTGAGAAGCTGGAATGTTCGTTCGCCTGCACGGAAATCGGGGACATGCAGACCTAAATCCGCATTCACGATTCCCACGAGTGTGACGTTTGGAAAATGCAGTCCCTTGGCGATCATCTGCGTGCCGAGCAGGATGTCGATTCGGCCTTCTTTGAATGCTCCTAACGTCTCTCGGTACGATTCCTTTCGTGTCATAGAGTCTGCATCCATACGGGCGATGCGGGCTTTCGGGAAAATGCGTTTCAGGGCTTCCTCCACTTTCTGTGTTCCCGTTCCGGAAAACCGAATTTTTGGATCAGAGCATTTCGGGCATGACTTTGGGGCGCGCCTGCTATGGCCGCAGATATGGCACATCAAGCGTTCGGCAGCGCGGTGATATGTTAGGGAGACGCTGCAGTCGGGACACTGGCAGACATGGCCGCAGGCCTCACAGATCATGGATGTTGAAAATCCTCGCCTGTTGAGGAAAAGAATCGTCTGCTCTCCTTTGAGGATACGGCCTTCGACCGCTTGGCGCAGAGAACGCGATAAAATCCCTCCCTCGGGATCATTTCGGGTGGGTCGCCGGAGATCGGTGATTCTCACTACCGGCATGCTTTTGTCGTCCACCCTCTGGTCGAGACGCACGAGCTGGTATTTCCCCGTTTGAGCATTGTGCCAGCTTTCAAGCGAGGGAGTGGCGCTGCCCAAGAGGACGGCCGCATTTTCGCGCTTTCCTCGCAAGACGGCCATGTCGCGGGCGTTGTAGCGTGGAGCTTCGTCCTGCTTGTAGGAATTTTCATGTTCCTCATCCACGATAATAATTCCCGGGTTTTCGATTGGTGCGAAAATCGAGCTGCGGGCTCCAATCACAACTCGGGCAGAGCCATTGTGTATTTTATGCCACTCGTCATGGCGTTCTCCTTCCGAGAGGTGGCTGTGCAATACCGCGATCTGGTCCTGTACTTCGGCGAAGCGGGATTTGAAACGCTCGACAGTCTGGGGAGTGAGTGCGATCTCGGGAACGAGGACGAGCGCGGTTTTTCCGCTGTCTAACGCGTGCCGGATAGCCCGCAGGTAGATTTCTGTTTTTCCCGAGCCAGTGACTCCAAAAAGCAGAATCGGTTTTTCTGGTTTTTCCATCGTCTGAACAACCACGCCCATGGCGGCCTGCTGCTCTGCGTTGAGGGTTAACTCTGCGCCTGCGATGAAGCGTTCCGCGTACGGATTTCTGGAAACGACCGATGCTTCAATCACCACAAAGCCGTGTTTTTCCAAAGTGCGAAAGACTCCCTCGTTGACTCCGGCCTTTTTTGCGGCCTCTGTGACGAGCAGAGGTTCCTCCGACTGCGCCACCACACGCAGAGCGTCTGCTTGTCGAGGTGCCCTGCGAGCGATCGCTACAAAATCGTCTTCCGAAAATGTCCTCGTGGCCCGCACGATATTCTGCATTTTCGCTCCGACTTTGCCGTCCCTCACGGCGACAGGAAGAACGCTTCGAACTGCCGTTTCGAGTGGGCAGCAGTAGTAGTCGCTCATCCACCGCGCCAAGTCCAAGAGCGCCGGGCGGATCATCGGTTTCTCGTCAACCAATGCTGCTATGTCCCGCACCTTTGCAAATTCCGACTGCTCCAAGATTTCAATGACTGTGCCGTGGAGGAGCCTTGTGCGAACGGGGACTTGGACTCTTGAGCCGATGCCCACAGCCGATTGCATGTGATCCGGAACGCTATAATCCAGTAAACGGCCGGCCGCCTGATCGGGTAACACTCGCACAAACATTGAGCGCAAATATCTTCTTCGAAGGGTCCAACGGCAAGACCTACGAGAAACGATCAATCCCCGCTTTTGGCGGAATAGCTCCAAGCACCTCTTTTTTGTTCCACCTCCGGGGAGGTGAAACAGAAAGGACTTATGGCCTCAGAGGGTGACTACTTCTTGTCGAGAGCGGCATTCCACTCGGTGATGCGCGTTTTCTCGGCTGCGAAGAGATCATCGGTTGGGTCGAGGATTTCAATTTTTTCGATCGCGTCGCCCATGCGGATTGAGTCGATGACGTCCTGCCCTTTGGTTGTGAAGCCGAATACTGTGTGGCGGCCATCGAGATGGGGAGTGGGGACGTGGGTGATGAAGAACTGGCTGCCATTGGTGCCCGGACCAGCATTGGCCATTGAAAAAATACCGGGCTTTTCGTGTTTGAGGCCGGACTGGAATTCATCTTCGAAACGATAGCCTGGACCCCCGCTACCTGAGCCTGTGGGGTCGCCACCTTGGATCATAAACTGAGGAATCACTCGGTGAAAAGTGATGCCGTCGTAGTATCCGCGTCGAGCGAGATTTAGGAAGTTTGCTACGGTGACTGGGGCAGCTGAAGGTTGGAGAGTGGCCTCGATTGCGCCTTTGTTGGTTTTGAGAATAATGCGGATGTCTTGCATGGAGGCAGTGTCTGTCGCTGAGTGAGCGCAGATTGTCAAACCGAGAAGTAGAGCAGAAATAATGAGTTTCATTAGAAAAAGAATTTATGGCCGCTATGGAAAAGAACTTCAACTGCAAGTTGATTGGGCAGAATCCCAGCCAGCTGAGAACTCGAAGGCATGCAGGCTTTTTTTCTCGCCAATAGAGTCGTTTATCGCGCATTCCTTTTTTTTCTTATCTGGGTGGCTGCTTGACTCAAGTTCCTACCATATGTTGCGGTTTGGCAACATAAAAATCCTTGATTGGTTTAGGGCGAAAGAGAATTGCTTGCTGCAT
>VFJO01000305.1 GCA_009886045.1 Verrucomicrobiota bacterium | reverse complement strand
GTTTGCTTGAGGGCTTCGTCCGACTCCGTGGAAATGCTTCCACTCAGCGGTAGCAGTGTCCATTCCTCGATATGCGTTATCTCTCCGCCGGGCGGGACGGTTTTCAGCGGACTCAGGCTTTCGACCTCAAGCATTTCGCCGTTGGTGAAAGCCTCGAAATTGCATCCGCCATCCGGGTAGGACTCGCCCTCGATGAAGTCGAAGGATTTGATGAAAATGGAATCATCCACAATGTAGGCGACCTGTTTTTTTTTGTGGGAGAGACCGATCTTCGTAGGCGGGCGATCTGCTGCCTGGCGTAGGATAAAATAGTCTCTCCCAATCCGCCAACGCGCGTCACTCAGGTCGGTGTAGGGCCAAAGAACCATCGTGCGGTTCGGCAGCAAATCCCTCGGATGTTCTCCAAGCGACGGTTGGGGTATCACGGCGGTGCCTCCGGCCTTCATCACACTCAGCGCCCAAGCGGAAAATTCGAGCGGTTTGGAATCGGTATTTTTCGCCGTGTGCCGGACTCTGACTTTTATGGAATCCGCCGAAATTGTAATCCCGAGCGTCTTCAAAATACTCCCGCCGGCCTCTTGCTCGGCTTCGAAAATGAACTCTCCTGTGGCTTCGTCCACCCAGTGCCGGGGCGGGTGGTTGTCGATATGGTAGGTCCGCGCAAGATCCTCGGGAGCGATCCAAAAGCGGTGCCCCCCGCGAATCATCCACTCGGTCTCACCCGTGCCGCCCAACTGCTCGTCGAAGGTCTTGAAAACATTCGCTCCGTTTTTGGTGCGGAAGCTGATGACGCGCGGCCCCACATCGAGTGTGACCACAAGTTCGATCTGATCATTGGCGAGCCGCAGATTGCGCTCCCAGCCAGCGTGAGGGATGATTTCGGGTTGCATGAATGCGCCGACCCTAAAGCGCAGGGAAAAAAAAGTCAGTCAAATCCCGCTGGGATACTTCATCGCCTCGCCCTCCAAGGGCTTCGCTGGGCGCTCCCGCGCCGCGCTCGTGGTGATACTGGAGGGACGACCTCCGTGTCGTCCGACTCTCGCGGGGCGGAGCCCCGCCCCCATCCGGCCGACGAGGCCGCGCTGGCGCGCGGGAAAAGTGGGCGCCGACGGAGCATCGCCCTCCAAGGATTACCAGTTCAAAGAATGCATTTCTCCTTGATACGGCCAATCGCTTGACCTTGTGACCAGACCCGCCCGAACCGGATTTTCCACCACATACAGCCACTTTTCCGCGCAGCTTTCTTCTTTTCTCAACTGGGTGTCCCAAAAGTCCCTTGCCAAACTGGAGCATTTTCCCGAGAGGGCCAGTTCCTTGCGGCGTGGGATTTCCAAAAGGAGACCCATTGGATGAGTGGCGTCGAAGTGTCCATCATCGGGGAACAGAACAGTTGCAGATGGTCGGGCATGAGGACATACCGGCCTACAAGCCAGGAATCCGCAGCTCTCCAAGCCTCGCGAAGGGTGTTGTGAACTGCTTCATTGGCGAGGATCGGTTTTTTGTCTCTGGTGCAAACGGTGAGAAAGAGAATGGCAGGGCGGTTGAAGACTTCTCGCAAGTCCTGACGAGCGGGGTGATGTCGTCCAAGGGTATCCATTGCCACGAGTTCTCGCATGTTCAGGAGCGGCAGAAAATAAAAAATGGAGGGCGGACAAGGCCGCGCTGAGGCGCGGGAAAAATGGGCGCCGACGGAGCATCGCCCTCCAAGGGGTTTCGAGACGCCCGTGCCACAAAAGTTGCCCCCAATTCCGCAGGCAAGAAACCTCAGCTCACAGACTCTCTGCGCAGTTCCAGCAAGCGGCGGAAGGTGTCTTCGATGAGGCTGTTCGGACAACTGGCGCCCGCTGTGATGCCGACGCTGAGTTTTGCTCGGTCGGGCAGCCAGTCGTTGGAAACAATTTCTTTTTTCGTGTGCAGATCGAAGTGCCGGATTTCACTCGGCGAGGTTAGGCAGTCCGCGTTGCGGATGAACCAGGTGGGTAGCTTTTCAGAGCCGATTTCGGCTAGATGCGTCGTGTTCGAGCTATTGTAGCCTCCGATAACCATGAGCATGTCGAGGGATTCGTTGAGGAGTTGGAAGAGGGCGTCTTGACGATCCTGCGTAGCTCCGCAGATCGTATCGAAATAGCGGAAGTTCGCCGTGCTGCAACCGTCGCGCTTTGCCACGGCTTCCCGCAGCAGGTTCTGGATCGCCTCGGTTTCGCTGCGAAGCATGGTGGTTTGGTTTGCCACGCCGATGCGCTGCAGGTGTTGCAACGGGTCAAACCCCGGGCTTACCGCTCCACGGAAGGCGGTGAGAAACTCCGCAGGGTCACCGTCATTCACCATAAAGTCGGCCACCTGTTGAGACTCCTTCAAATCCAGGACGATCACAAAATGTCCCAGTCCGTCACCACCAAGGGCTCTCGAGGCCGTGGCGCGTGTCTCCTCATGCGAGGCCTTGCCGTGGATGATCGAGGTGACCCGCTCGGTGGCATTTTGCCGCACGCGCTTCCAGACGCTCATCACATCGCCGCAGGTGGTGTCCACGATCTGGCAACCATGGGCTTTAACCGCGTTGATCACCGACACCTCGGCTCCGAATGCCGGCACGATGACGACATCATCGGCTTTCAAGTTTTTTAGATCCGCATCAGAAGGGTGGGCGGCAAGATGCTGGATGCCGAGTGCATCCATCTGGGCATTCACATCCGGGTTGTGGATGATTTCACCCAGAAGAAAAATCCGCTTGTCTGTAAAAACCTTCCCGGCCGCATAGGCCAGATCGATAGCCCGCTCGACGCCGTAGCAAAAACCAAATTCCTTCGCCAACCGAATGGTCGTGTTGCCGACCTGCAGGACGCCGCCTTGCGCCCGAATCTTCTCCACCAACTCGCTGCGATAATGTTTTTCAACCTGTGCATGGACATGGGCCATGACATCAGGCGTGCGGATATTGACTCGACTTGGCGTGCTCAAAGTGGGCTCAGGTTTAATCCAAAAACGATCTTTTTAACACAAAAACAGGATGACCCAGATTCAAACGGCGTTTCTCGGTATTTGGTCACCAGAAAAAATCACCCTCGTGCTCTCCGTGTTCTCCGTGGTGAAAATTCTCCTTCAGTAAAGCTCCACCGGTGAGCGCTTGCCGTCCTCGGGGCTGCGTTGTGCGGCCAGTTCCGGCCCGAGGACTGCAACGCGGAGGTCGTAAATTTCTGCATCCACAGCCTGGAAGGCTTCCAGTGAGAAAGGCGTGGGTGGCGCGAGGCGGGACTTGCAGTTGGCCATAGCCTCGAGGCCCTCGTCGAGTTTTTTGCCCATTGTGTCGATGGCCTTCTTCCCGGCGGCGGCCATTTCGATGCGGTGGCAGATCATGAGCATGTCGTTGCCCGCTTCGATGCCGAGGCGCATCGTTTCATCGAATCCGTAGTGCTTTAGAATCGCTCCCATATCGAGATCGTCAGTCATCACTAGGCCGTCAAATCCCATATCCTTCCGCAGCAGGTCGCGAATGATAACGGGTGAGAGCGAGGCGGGGCGGTTCACCGCGTCGAGTCCTGAAACGGCAATGTGGCCGATCATCATGCTATCTACCGATTTTGCAAAGTGCCGGAAGACGGCGAGTTCGTGCTCTTCCATGAGTTCCTTCGAGCGCTCGATGCGGGGCAGTTCGTGGTGCGGGTCGAGGCCGGCCGAGGCATATCCCGGGAAATGTTTGCCGCAGCTCATCACTCCAGTGGCCCTCAGTGCCTCGTTGAAGGCGCTGGATTTTTCAATGACCTCGTCGACATCGCGCCCGTAGCAGCGTCCGCGAAGCGAGTTGTCGGCCTCGTCGTCAAAGGAAATGTCCAGCACGGGGCAGAGGTCCACGTTGAAGCCGAAAATGCGTAGGATGCGACCGGTGATGTCCCCGTGGCGGCGGATCAAATCCAGGTCACCGCAGTCGCGTAGTTGGTGGGCATTGGGAGGCTCGTTGCCGATGAATTTGAGGCGGGACACGCGACCACCCTCCTGGTCGATCGTGATGATCGGTTCCACGCTGCTCAGATCTCTGAGGTCGTCGATGAGCTTCCGGAGTTGCTGGGGTGACTTGATATTTCTGCCGAAAAGAATGAAGCCGCCTGGCTGGATTCGGCGGAAGAGGCGGGCGGATTCGGAATCGAGTTCTGCGCCGGGAACACCAACGAGAAGAAGCTGACCGGGATTTTGGGATGGCATAAGGACGGGAAAACCAGATTTGATGCTGTCTGTCGAAATGATTCCTTCACAAAAAATCGGTTTGTTCGGCGGGAGCTTCAATCCCATCCATCACGGACACCTTATTTTGGCGCGAGATGCCATGGAGTCCCTCGGCTTGGATCGGGTCATTTTCATTCCTGCAAATGTCTCGCCACACAAGCTGCAACAGCCTCCCGCTGCCGCTCGCATCCGCTGTGAAATGGTCGAGGCGGCCATCCTGGGGGAGCTCCGGTTTTCGATGGATGCCTGTGAGGCGGAGCGTGAGGGGCCATCCTATGCCGTAGATACGGTCAGGCTTATGCTGCAGCGTTCTCCACAGTCTGAGTTTTTTTATTTTATCGGAGAGGACAACGTCTCCTCGCTTCACACTTGGAGGGAAATTGACGAGTTCAAGAAATTGGCATCCTTCGTCGTGTTGGCCCGAGGCAACCTGAAACCTGCCGAGGACTTTCGAGTCATCAGCCGCAACATCGACATTTCCTCCACAGACATTCGGAATCGCATTGCCCGAGGCCTCTCGGTTCGCTACTTGCTGCCAGACGCTGTTTGCGCGATTCTCACACGGCACCAACTTTACCTGAATGACTGACACTGAAAAACTCGCCCACGTCTGCGCGTCGGCCGCCGCTGATAAAAAAGCCGAAGACATCGTCCTGCTCGATATGCGTGGAGTCTCCGACCTCACCGATTTCTTCCTCATTTGCTCCGCAAACTCGGAACCTCAGCTCAAGGCCATTGCCTCATCGATCCGCGAAAAGGCGCGCGAGGAATGCGAAGTGCGGCCTCTTTTCGCCGACGGCTTTCCCGTGAGCCAATGGATAGTCACCGATTTTGGCGGACTCATCTGCCATCTATTCTTGGATTCGAAACGAGCCTTTTACGACCTCGAAGGCCTCTGGAGCGACGCCAAGAAAACCCAGCTGGAGGTCTGATCAGCGATGGACGGCGTCGAGGATGTCGAGATCGAGTGCCCCTTCTGCGGCGAAGTTTTTGGCATTTTGGTTGATACGTCGCACTCCTCGGTCGAGATGATCGAAGACTGCTCGGTATGCTGCCATCCAATTCAGTTAAGCCTTCGATTTTCGGGGGGAGATTTAGTATCAGTGGATGCCCAGCCCGGTTGAATTTCCATGATGGCCCGCTTTTTTATCGATAGCCCAAGAAGCCCAGCCCATCCAATGGCGAAAGTGCTCAGCGGGCTCCTTCTTCTTTTTGCATACTCTGCTCTTTGTTGGCTGGCCTTCTCTCAATCCTTAAAAAACTGGGATCAGGTGTGGGGGTATCGCGTCACGTTTTTGAATGGCTGGGCTACCACGATCGGCATTTCCGCTGCCGCCCTTGTGCTTAGTACCATCGTCGGATCTCTCACTGCGCTCGCGAGGCGCTCGTCTTTTCTCCCACTCCGATACACAGCGGTGGCTTATGTTGAGACGGTGAGGGGCCTCCCACTTGTTGTACTCGTCCTGTTCGGATTCTACGGCATCGCCAATGCCGTAGGCTGGAACGACCGCATCTCGGTAGGAATCGTGATCCTCTCGCTCTTCAGTGGCGCTTACATCGCGGAAATCATTCGTGCCGGCATTGAAAGCGTGGGCCGTTCCCAGTGGGACAGCGCCCGTGCCATCGGGCTCACGAATGCGCAGACCTACCGTTTCGTTATTTTTCCACAGGTCATGCGTCAGATTCTTCCTCCCGTGGCTGGCCAGTTTTCCTCCCTCATCAAGGATTCCTCTCTGCTTTACATTATTGGAATCCCCGAGCTTACTTTTGCGGCAAACCAGATTAATTCGGCCACCTACAGCACGTTTGAGAGTTTTGTTCCGCTTGGCGTATGCTATCTTATCCTCACACTTCCCGTCTCGCTGTGGACGAAATATCTCGAAACAAAAGTGCGCTATGAAACGTGAGTATTTCGGGTTCGTTATCTTTCTCCTTTTGGCGGGATGTGCGCCGGTGGAACACTTCGATAAGGAGGCGCCACCCGAGTATCTCACCAAAAATCGGACGGAACTTTTTCGCAGCGGCCCCGCCCAAGCTTTCCCTTCCGAGAAGATCGAAAAAGATATCTCTCTCAATGTGCTCAAAAAGGATTCGGGCTACGCGTTCGTGCGAGTAAGCGATGATCGCACCGGCTACGTCGTGTTCAGTGACCTGCGTGTGGCTCCCCCTATTGCCCCAGGAGTTCCTTTTGATCCTGTTAACATGGAGGAGATCGTGGAGGTTCCATTGCCGGACTTCGGTGTAATACCAGATGAAATCCCGGAGAAGCTTCGCAAAAAATGAAAATCCGCCTCTCAGGTGTCACTAAAAAATTCGGCCCGCAGACAGTTCTCAATGCCGTGGATTTCGAGGCGGAGTTCGATCACACCCTCGCACTCATCGGGCCATCCGGTGGAGGCAAATCTACCCTCCTTCGACTCCTCGCCGGTCTTGATGCCCCCGATGCGGGCGAAATCCTCGTAGATGGCGATCCACTGCCTCGCAACGAGGAGCGATTGAGAGTTCATCGCAGCCACACGGGTATTGTCTTTCAGGCCTACAATCTCTTCCCTCACCTGAGCGCCCTCGGAAACGTCATGCTCCCGCTGACCGAGGTTCACGGGCTGAAGGCCTCAACCGCGCGTGATCGGGCGATGGATGTCCTGAATCGCTTCCACCTCGTCGAACACGCCGCCAAGCAACCCGCGCAACTCAGCGGCGGACAGCGACAGCGCGTTGCCATAGCCCGCGCACTCGCAGTGGATCCCGCTTTTCTCCTTCTAGACGAGCCCACATCCGCCCTTGATCCCGAGATGACCTCTGAAGTGCTCGACGTAATTGTGGAGCTTCGCGAATCCGGCAAACCCATCATCCTCGTCACCCACGAGATGGGATTCGCTCGCCGCTCAGCCGACCGCGTCGCCTTTATCGCAGAGGGCGGCGTGCTCGAGTGCGCTGCCGCTGCCGAGTTTTTCGAAAGCCCCCGCCAACCTGCCGTGAGGCAATTTCTCGAGCGCATATTGAAATACTGAGATCCAGTTTGAACGATTCGAATGGGCTCCACCTTTTTCCTGTTCATCCTGTAAATCCTGACTAAAAACCGCTTCCCGTCATCCATGCCAAAAGAACGCATTCGCCTCAACGATCTCGACCAGTCCAAATGCCTCTCCCAAGAGGAATACAAGGTCCTTGTGAAACAATACCAACTCGAGCTTCTCAACATGCAGCTTGAGCTGCATGAGAAGCAAATACCGATCGTTATTGTCATTGAAGGTCCGGATGCCGCTGGCAAGGGCGGCGCTATTAAGCGCCTCACCGAGCGTCTCGATCCTCGTCTGCTCCGTGTATACTCCATCAATAAGCCCACAGCTGAAGAGCTAGCCAGGCATTACATGTGGAGGTTTTGGAACAAGTTGCCTCCACGTGGAAACCTCGCAATCTACGATCGTTCTTGGTACGGGCGCGTACTTGTGGAGCGCGTCGAAGGTTTTTGTAGCGAATCGGCTTGGCAACGCGCCTACGGCGAAATCAATCAATTTGAAAAAATGCTCGCCGATGACGGCACCGTTCTCGTGAAACTCTGGCTCCATGTTACGAAAGATGAGCAACTCATCCGTTTTAAAGGGCGAGCGGCAGATCCCTACAAACATTGGAAAATCGGTGAGGAGGATTGGCGCAACCGCAAACGCTGGAACGAACACATCGAAGCCGCCGAAGATATGTTTGAAAAAACCAGCACCGATACCGCGCCTTGGACCGTCATTCCTGCCAACTTCAAGTGGTATGCCCGAGTCAAGTCCCTCAAAGTCCTGAGCCGCGTCCTCAGTAGTGCCCTCGGCCGTTAATAAACAGCAGAAAGCAAAGATTCTCGGGCTCTTTTGCACGCTGGAGAAATGACCTCCGTGTCGTCCCATTCTTGCGAGGCAAAGTCTAGTCCCGTTCCCCAAAAAGGACCCGCGCTATCGCAAAAAAATCTAATGCCGATACGGGCTCAACCTTCCAACTTTAGCACCGGACTACGAACGCTCGAGGACTCGAATGCGATACGGGTAAGAACTTTCAGCTTTGAAGTGCATGCCGCGAGTCCCTCAATTCCGAGCAAAAGCATTTCTGCAGTCGCACCGGATTCTAAAAAAAAAATCGGCGGCAGTTGCAGCAAAACCCCTCCCAGCCCTGAATGCAGTATGTGAAGTATCCAAAAAGTCCACCCAGTATTTATCCGATTAAAAAAACCGCTCCCTCTGAACGGGCCGCTAGCAACAAACCGAACCAAAAAAATCGACGATCGTTCATTTTTTTGGTCGAAAGTTTTGCTGCCTTTCCTGAGTGCG
>VFJO01000210.1 GCA_009886045.1 Verrucomicrobiota bacterium | reverse complement strand
GGCGCTCATGTCCTCCTCCTTTTTCTCCGCCACTTCCATAAGGAGGGGCATCGGCACTATTCCGCGCAATTCTTCGTCGGTCACGAATCCCAGCACCCCCGCGTTAATGCGTGGCAAGTGCGAAAGGATTTTCTTGGCCTCCGGAGATTCCAAGGCAAAGCGCAGCGCCATCAAAGAATGTTTGAAAATCGAAGCACCCGCCAACTTCGAAAGCGTCTTCACTGCAGAATCCGTTTCTGGAAATCCCAGCCAAGCCGCAATCTCTCTCTGCCGCCGCTTGGCTACGATTGCCGCTCCCTGTAAGGTGGAATAACGCTCCCGAAAAAACTCGGGATGCGAGAGAGCAAAAGCCAGCGCCCTGTTGCTCTGAGCCAATTCCGCCGCCGCAGGACTCGCCTGCAGGAGCATCAGCATCGTCATTTGCCTGCCTGGAATCTCCTCGCACGCCTTGGCCAGCGGCTCTGGAATAAAAGAACGAAAAGCCCGGAACGCTGCCCGCCGCTGATAAGCCATCTGGAAGCTTTCGCGCGGTAAAAGGGCAGGATCGATTTCAGGTTCCGCTCCCATGGGGCTCAGAAGCGGAAATATGGGTCGAAACTCCTGCCAACCAAATGAGCCATCCTTCCGCAGCGCCTTGAGCGAGGGCCAAGCCTCGATCACGGAGAGCGACTTCTGATCGAACAGAAAAAGCTTCCCCTCTTTGAAGCGGAATCCCGGAGTATTCATGCTGTCACTCTCTTCGCGGGCGGTGGGGAAAATGGGCGACGTAGAGCAGGCTCCAAAATTCCTCGTAGGGTTCGAGCTTCGCCTTTTGATGGGGCGTCGCCGTGATCATGTCCTCGAAGTTGTCGTAGTCGATCAATGCCGAGAGCTTCGCCAGCGCGGCGTCCATCTCCTCTTGGGTGTTCAGATACACACGATACGGATAGTCACTGTGAGCGTATTCATGCACCACGGGACGCTTGGCCAGATCGGGGGAGATGAGTTCAGCGAGGCGCTTGAGGTCGTCCTTGTCCCGGCCACGAATGTTGAAAACTGCTGGTCCTTCCAGGTTGAGGTGGGAGGGTTTTTTAGTGATCGAATAAAAGCCGATTTTGGTTAGAACCCACATACTCAAGTGTATCACTATCCGGAATAATAGAAAGCCTCTTGAGCTTCATCGTGCCTTGCTCAGCGGCGATTTCAGGAGATATGTCAAACCCTCATTTCACCTTCAGAAAAGCACTCGCTTTTTGTGCTTGCTCACAGCTGTTTTCGGATACCTTTTCCCCATGAACAAATTGCCTCCTGGAAGCCCCGGCGATCTCCAACGACGCCTCTTTCAAATCTCCGAAACACTCTCCCTCGAAGAGCGCAATCTTCACAATAATCCTTCTGGACTCTCGCGTGCGGCAGATTTCATCGAGGAGTTTTTTTCACGGTCTGGATTCAGCGTTTCGCGCCAGACTTTCCAAGTTGATCGCTGTGATTGCCACAACCTCGAAGCCGTGCCTCGCGACTTTTGCGGATTGCAGGAACCCCACTGGATTCTCGGGGCGCACTATGACTCGGCTCCGGGCACCTTTGGAGCGGATGACAATATCTCCGCCGTGGCAATCCTTCTGGAAACCGCGCGCCTCCTCATGCAGTCCGACACTCCGCCGCGTAATATCCGCTTCGTGGCCTACACAAACGAAGAGCCTCCCCATTTCATGAACGAGTCCATGGGCAGCCGTGTCCATGCTGCATCCTGCCGAAAAAACGGCGACAACCTCCAAGGCATGATTTGCCTCGAAAGCCTCGGGTATTTCACAGACAAGCCCGGTTCGCAGGAGTTGCCCACGCTTTACAGCATGCCCGAGAACGCAGAGGATATCATGCGCTCAAGAGGAATTATCCCAAACACTGGCAACTACATTGCTATCGTTGGCGACAGAACCTCGGAGGCACTACTTGCGCGCTTTGACGCGGCATTTTCACCCGGACTTTCCATGCCCGCTCTCCCGGTCGTGATGCCCGAAATGCGCTTCTCCGACCATCTCTGTTACTGGGACGAGGGCTTCCCCGCTCTGATGCTCACCGACACCGCCCTCTTTCGAAACCCAAACTACCACCGACACACCGACACTGTTGAAACGCTGGATTTCGAGGCCATGGCATCGATCGCGAAAAACCTCACTCAGGCCATGCAATCTCTCTCGACATAGAGCGACGAACGGGCGCTGCGCGGTTGCAGTTAGATAACATCCGCCTCAACCCCTGTCGCCCCCGAGAGCACTTCCGCAAGACTTTGTGGCGTCTGGACGCATACGCCAGCGATGGTTTGGCCGTAGAGTCGTCCGAAATGGGTTTTGTCGCCAGTGAGGAGGACCTGGCATCGATGTTGGATGGCGGAGGCGAGCACGGGGCGGTCTTTTTCCGGCAGGAGCAAGTCGAGGCTTGGCCCGGATATGGAGGGCGGGCTTGCGAGGCGGGAGATGCCGCGCAGATGGTTCTCAAACTCGAGCAGGGTGGAGGGAAATTTTTGTTCCAAATTCCGGCGGGCCTCGGCGATCACATACTCGTCGGCGACGCATTCATGGCCGCACGCTTGGATTTCCTCGACGAGTCGGCGGATGGCTCCGGCGGAT
>VFJO01000331.1 GCA_009886045.1 Verrucomicrobiota bacterium | reverse complement strand
GAAGGCGGCCTCAAAGTCCTCACCGGAGCCAACGCGAAATGGGAAGGAGCCAATCCGGCAACAGCCTCGGGCAACAATGTCGATATCAAGCAAACCGCCTCCCAAGCTCTCCTCCACTGGAGAACTTTTAACGTTGGAAGCCAGACAACCGTCAACTTCGACCAGTCCGCCGGTGGAGCAGACTCTGGCAAGTGGATTGCTTTCAATAAGGTATTCGATCCCGACGCGAAGCCCTCTGAAATTCATGGCAAAATTAACGCCCAGGGCCAAGTCTATGTCATCAACCAAAATGGCATCATCTTCGGAGCCGGCTCCCAAGTAAATGCCCGCACCCTCGTCGCCTCCTCACTCCCGATCAACGACAACCTCGTCGCCAACGGCCTCCTCAACAACCGCAATGCCGAGTTCCTATTCTCCAGGGTTTTCGCAAATGATCCCACCGCCACATTCGGCGATATCATCGTTGAACGTGGTGCTCTCTTGAGCAGCCCCGAAGGCGAAGGCGGTAACGGCGGGCGCATAATGCTCATAGGCGCGAATGTCCGGAATGCCGGTGAAATTTCCACCCCCTCGGGCCAGTCGATCCTCGCCGCAGGTCTCCAAGTCGGTGTCGCAGCCCACACCGAATCCGACCCAAGCCTTCGAGGGCTTGATGTCTGGGTCGGAGATGTTGGAAGTTACGGTGGCACTGTCGCCAATTCAGGCCTAATCGAGTCGCAGCGCGGATCCATCTTCGCCGTCGGCAAGCAAATCACCCAATCAGGCGCCCTGGAAAGCTCAACCTCCGTGAACCTCAACGGCCGCATCGACCTACTCGCCAGCTACGGCGCGGTAGGCTTTCCAGGATATGATTCCTCCTTCCAACCTCCATTCTTGAATCGCTCAACCGGAATTGTGGAGTCTTCCCCGGGTAGTACAACTCGAATCCTTCCCGATTTTTCATCCGATAAAAAAATCCCGGGCACCAAGCTCGCCCAGTCCTCACAAGTGAACATCGAGGGCTTGGGAATCCACTTTGCGGGAGGCTCATCTCTCATTGCAACCTCGGGTGCCGTCGGCATCCGCGCGGGCATCTGGCCGTTTCTGGATATCAACAACGATGGTATTGTCACTAATGCTACCGAAGCCTCTCAACAAATCAGCAACGGACGCCAACGCTTCCTCCTCTCTGGGGGGCAGGTTAATATCGCATCCAGCGCACTGCTCGATGCCAGCGGAACGATGGATGCCTTTGTGCCACTCGCGAATAATTTCCTTGCCGTCCAACTCCGCGGTTCGGAACTTGCCGACTCCCCGCTCCAGCGCTCCGGCGGTCTTCGTGGCAAACCTCTCTTGGTTGATCTCCGTCGCTCTGGCAGCTACGGAGGACGCGGCTGGATCGGCACGCCGCTCGGCGATCTGACCGGGTTTGCAAACATAACAGAACGCGATATCGCCCAGCTGACTACGCGCGCCGGATCAATCTCTATTTCAGCAGGCGATTCTGTGGTTGCCGCCTCTGGGGCCACCATCGATGTCTCGGGCGGCTACTTCACACACGAAGGAGGTCTTGTTAAAACCACCCGACTCCTCCGTGACACGAACTTGGTCGATATGCATAACGCCGTTCCAGATGTAACATACGACGGCGTTTACGATGGTCTCTCCAGCTACCAATCCACAAAATGGGGCACATCCTCGACCTACACCCACGCCCTCGCCCCACTGGGAGGAGGAAACGAGCGCTCGCATATCGAGGGAGCTTCCGCTGGTCGGTTGGACATTACCGCTCCGAAAATGGCTCTGGCTGCCGAACTCCTAGGCCAAGCAATCACCGGTCCGCGCCAGCAAGCTACCCCCGCCGGTCAAGGAACACTTCAAATCAAATTCCAAGGGGAAACAAAACTCGCCCTCGGAGGATCCTCGTTTATTTTAGGTGTTAAGCAATCGCCCAACGCACCCAATTTAGTCTTTTCAAACAGACCAGTAGCCCCGAGCGGATTCGCTTTCGAGCTCGTGAGTGGGGCGCCAGTTGCAATGCCATTTGCCCCTGGTTCACCTTTTACAGTCTCATCTGATTGGTGGGATGAGGAGGGGGGGGGGTTTGGTAATATCTCGATCGACAACTCCGAAGGCGATATCACTGTTCCCACGGGATCACCCGTCGAACTGCCGGCAGGAGGCTCTCTCACGCTCGTCGGTCGGAATATTGCTCTGAACTCCAATGTCTCAGTGCCAGGAGGGTCATTTTCCGCAACTGCCTATAATTTTACCCCCCTTGCCTATGACCGAGATGCCAAACTCGGGCTCTTCACCGCTCAACCTGCCCCAATACCAATCGCCGGCCAAGGCATCATCCGAGTTGCACCGGGTGTGGTGCTCGATGTGGCAGGGCAGTTCATCGACGAAAGGTCGGCATCGGAGACCGCATATCAAGAAAAATATGTCCTCAAAGGCGGCGCGATCTCGCTCAGTGGTTATTCGGTATTACTAGGTGCCAACTCGCTTGTAGATGCCTCGGGCGGCCTGCGTGCGCGTCCCAACGGAAAATTCCAATATGGCAATGGCGGCTCGATTTCCTTGCTTGCCGGTAAAGATCCCTCCCTCTCCACCACAGTAGGTGGTGAGTTGAACTTAGGGGGTGTCTTGCAATCCTACTCGGTTGCCAAAGGCGGTTCATTGGCCATTCAAGCCAACGCAATCCAGATCGGCGGAAATGCATCGCCAGAAACACTGCTGCTCGAGCCTGCTTTTTTCCGTTCTGGCGGCTTTACAAGCTACGCGCTCACTGGCATCGGCACGCGGGCAGTCGATGGTTCGTTAGTGCCCGGAGTCCGAGTAGCCGCAGGAACAATTATCGAACCCGCCGCCGAAAGCTGGCGCCATATGCCATCGGCTGATGCAAGAAAACTCCCTCCATCCCTTGCAAGACTTGGCGATCAAGAAAGCAAAAATACCGAGTCGCTTCTTTCTTCTCTATCCTCGGGTGCAGACACGCGCCGACTCGGCATGAAACGCCTTGGCACGGATGCGCTTTTCCCGGTGCTTTTACCGGAAGGGCTACGCCAAGCCACCAGCCTCACACTCTCTGCCACAGGCTATGACGACACATTCACCGAGGATCGAGTCGAGGCTACCGGCTTGATTGATCTGCAAGCCGGCTCTAAAATTCTCACCGACGCAGGTGCGAGCGTGCGATTAACCGGCGATCTTATCAGAGTCGCCTCGGAAATCTCCGCTCCCGGCGGAAACATCGAAATCACAGGCCGCTCTTCTTTCCGGCTCCCAAGTACGATTGTTGCCAACTTCGCCCTGCCAACAGTCCACATCACAGGCGAAGCAAAACTCTCAGTTGCAGGAAAAACCATCTCCCTCGACGACCCCTACGGCTGGAACGCTGGAATCATCCATCCGGGCGGAACGATCAAAATCTCAGGCAACATACTTGCAGAGTCCGGATCGACTCTCAATGCTTCGGGAACAACTGCAATCCTTGACTTACACCCCTCGCGCCTGGATCCGAGTCTCGCTGCCAGTATTCCTGCCAATACGGGACTGAACACAAAACCATGGCAGACTACCTCTGTGGCGGTCAGACTCGACAGCGATGGAGGAAAGATTGAGTTAAATGGCTCCCAAATGCTGTATGTGGATTCGGCTCTTCAGGCAAAGGCTGGTGGAGATTCCGCAGGCGGCGGCACTCTTTCGATCTCATCAGGGCGATTTTATTCCTCAGGAGAATCTCGCACAGGGGCTGACACAAACCTCTTGGTTGCGGGGTCCGGTTCCTCCAGCAGAGTGGCAGATACGGGCGCCCTCTCAACCCTGGCAAATTCATTCTTTTCCGGAGACACTCCGGAGTCTGTCGTTCAAAATGCTTTCGCCAGTCCTCTGGCCCAGTCTACAGGCATCGGCTTTTTCGCAGTTGATACTTTTGCCAAGGGCGGGTTCGACCACTTGGATTTGGGTTTAAAATACTTCAAGGATGCTTCCCCGATTCCTATTGGAGGAAACTTGGAATTCCTCGAGCCAGTCTCACTGGAGGCCCGAGGATCCATCCGCTTAGCCGGAGGCGGCGTAATCCGGTCGCCCTTCGCGATTTCGATTGCATCTCCCTATGTATCTATTGGCCAAATTTCTACCGAACCTCTCCACCCATCGGATGTCTTCGCTCCATTTCGTGAATACAATGCCTCGAATGGATCCACACCGGCCCATAAGGTTGCTCCAACCGCCGGGACAGGCTCAATTCAGATCGTGGGCGATTTCATTGATATCGGGACCCTTGTGACAAAGGAAAGTGGGTTTTTCTCGGCATTCGCCTTTGGTGGCGAAATTCGCGGCAACGGGATCGTCAGTGTTTCCGGAGATGTGATTCTGCAAGCCTCTCAGATTTATCCAACCACACTGAACCGTTTCGAGGTTTTTGCTTATGATACTCCAACCACACTCGGATCCATCGTCATTCTCGGAGCTGATCTTCCCTCAGTGCCCCTCAGTGCAGGCGGGCACCTTGGTCTGCATGCATCTGTGATCAGACAAGCGGGAACCTTGCGTGCGCCTCTTGGATCGATAGCACTGGGTTGGGATGGCCGAGAATCCAGTAAACCGGAAAATCTCGTCGTGGGCGACTTGGTCGAGTCGCCCCGTTCCATCATCCTCAGTCTTGAAGATTTTAGCGTCACCTCAGTTTCTGGGTTTGATCCGCTCACCAATCAAGATGTTCTCTTTCCGTTTGGAATCTCACCAGACGGGCAGAGTTGGATTGATCCGCGCGGAGTGGATGTGACAACAACAGGGCTTCCTTCGAGAGGCATTTCTGTAATGGCTGACGAGGTCTATGCATCACCAGGCTCGGTTCTTGACACACGCGGGGGCGGAGACTTATTTGCCTATCGGTGGATTCCAGGCCTCGGCGGTAGCCGAGACTTACTGGGAACCGCGACTTCCGCATGGTCGGCAACGAAAGACTACGAGGCGGGCGACTTGGTCACCCACTCAGGAAAATCCTGGTCTGCCCGCTCCAAGATCGAGGCATCAGACTTTACTTCGCCCCCCGCGCCGAGCGAGGGGACTTTCTGGAGTTTACTGCCTGAATCTTATGCCATCCTTCCCAATGCCAAACTGGGATTTGCTCCAGTCAACACCTTTAACACGGGAGTCAATTCCGGTTCACTGGCAGGAGACCCCGGATTCATCGCTCCAAACCTCAGGACGGGAGAGACGATTTACCTCTCCGGCAACGCAGAAGTGGAAGAAGGCTTTTACTCGCTCTTGCCAAGGCGCTATGGACTCCTTCCCAATGCGTTGCTGGTCATTCCGGTGGACTCCGCATTCACTGGCACAGGATCCGTGCGCACGGCAAGCAGTCGCACCCGCCTTCCCTCAAATCGTCTTTCCGAAGACGGAAGCAACTTTATCTCGGGGCACACCACAAATGCCTTCAACTTCACCACAAATCCGATTCATTCGAGATACGAGATACTCTTACCCGAGCAACTTGCTGAAAGAGTGGAATACCAAGTCACAACAGGGAATCAATTTTTTGAATCTTCCGCCAAGCGTGTTGGTTTAGACGCGATTCGTCTCCTTCCGAAAGATTCTGCAGCATTACAAATCCAAGGAAATCAAATGTTGGCACTCTCAGGATTCGTATTCTCCAAGCCAAATGGTGTCGGCCAACCCGGGCTTATCGATGTCTCAAGCAATGCCAACATCGAAGTCACAAACAATCCCAACATTATCAGTTCCTACGGAAATCCCGTTCTCCAATCAGATGTTCTCAACTCATGGGACGCAGGAAGCCTCTTGATCGGGGGCGTTCGAACCGAGACTGCCTCTGGTTTTGCAATCGATGCTCGGGCCGCTTCGCTCAAGATTCAAACCCCGAGACTTTCCTCATCAGAAGTCACGCTTGTCTCCAAGGGTCAACTCGAAATCACCGAGGGATCGTCCATCTTTTCAAACCCAGAGTCCTTGGGTGTAGGCACTTTACCCGTCTCCGTCGCGGGCGACGGAACACTGGTCCGTATTTCGTCGACCCCGTCTCAAGTTTCTCGGACAGGCGCAGCAGGTTCATCTTCAGCAATCCTGAAAATCGGTAAAAATGCAGAGCTTTCAGGCACTGCGGTCACGCTGGACTCATCACGATCCGCCCTCATCGACCCCTCATTGAAGCTCTCCGCAGAATCTCTGGCCCTGGGAGCTGGACAGATCAGCTTGGTATTCGACCCGCGCCCAACAGACCTTGAAGGGTCTCAATTCGACACTCATCTCATTTTGAAGGAGGACTTTCTCTTGAAAGCTCTGGGTACTCGCTCGCTTACGCTCCAGAGTTACACGACAATAGATTTTTATGCTAACGAGTCTACCAACACAGCAGCAAAATCTCTGACCTTTCTTGCCTCTGGGTTGCGCAGCTACATCAATAGCGCAACCACTCTTGGCATTGCCGCAACGGATATCACATTTTCAAATCCCAACGCCGCAGCGACACTCGCTGCACCAGCCTCAATCGGAGGCACGCTGGAAATGTCCGCAAAATCACTAGCATTCGGGCAAAACGCATTCTCGGTTAGTGGTATAAGCGCCATAGACATCTCAGCCGCTAACGGAGTATCGGCTCTTTCGGACGGCACCTTTTCAAGCAGTGGATCCCTTCGCATCGCTACCCCATCTTTCACAGCAAGGCGAGCAGTTGCCCATTCGATTTCCTCAACCGGCACTTTGAAACTCGCTCGTCTTGCAGGAATACCCAACACCACCCCTGAAGTCGGAGCTTCCATTTCACTCACGGGCTCCGCAATCACCCTTGATTCCGATATACTCTTGCCAAGCGGTTCTCTCGAAGCGACGGCCACCGGCGGTTCGATTTCCGTATCCGGGCTTCTCTCGGTAGCAGGATCATCCAAAGCCTTTTTCGACCAAACCCGCTACACCAATGGCGGAGATCTCATTCTTAACGCCACCGATGCCGTTCGACTCCTCGTAGGCAGCCAACTCTCCGTAGCTGCCGCTTCTGGTGGAGGCGACGCCGGCTCACTGACCATCAAATCGCGAGGAGGTGCCCTGGAGTCCTTGGGAGCCTGGGATGGAACAGCACCTGCCGGGAGGAAAGGCTCGTTCTCGCTCGATGCCTCGTCAGTTGCGTCTTTCGACGCCCTCGTCTCCACTCTTACAACGGCGGGATTCACCCGCAAGATGGACGTCCGCATTCGAACGGGCGATATCTCAATCAACAACGATATAGCTGCAGAATCCTTCCTGCTCTCGGCGGATGCCGGATCGATCACCGTCAATCGCAAAATCGACGCCTCAGGACAGACCGGTGGCCGGATCGAACTTATCGCCCGCAACAACCTAACGCTCTCGCCAACTGGAAGCCTCACCGTAGCCGCAAATCGCTTCACTAACGCTGGAAAAGGTGGACACATCCACCTCGAGGTAGGATCAGCTGTCAATGGATCTCCAAACACCGCTGCCCTCCTCGCCCTCCAATCTGGTTCAAAAATAAACCTCTCGGTCTCCGAATTCGTCGCGGGCGACTACCTCTCAGCCGGTTCCAGTGCCTTCAACGGCAAATTCCAAGGAACGCTTCACCTTCGCGCCCCGCGAAACGGCAACGATGTCCTGATCGACCAAATCGATTCCACTATTACTGCGCCCTCTGCCATCTCGGTCGAGCCATTCCGACTCTACGAACCCGCTGGCGGCACCATGGGCATCGCGCTTCGGACCACCATTAACAACGACAACGCCTCCTTCATGAACGCTGGTGAAGCCACCATGCTCACCCGTCTTCTTCTCGGAGGCAGCCCGCTGACAACGGCTTTGGTTATCACCCCCGGCGTAGAAATCCTGAACCGAACTGGCGACCTCACCTTGGGCGTGGCGAACAACTCAAACGCAGGAACCACCAATGTTGAGGCACTCTCGGGAGCCGACTGGAATCTCTCCGACTTCCGATATGGATCCAAATCTACTCCGGGCATTTTGACCCTCCGGGCGATGGGCGACCTGATTTTTAACAACACGCTGAGCGACGGCTTTAACCCTGTGGCCATTGCAGCCGATACAGGACACTCCACGATGTGGCTGGCAACCCCGAAAGCGCTCGATACAAATGTTCCTGTAAATCTCCAATCTTGGAGCTACAGAATGGCTGCCGGATCCGACTTTGCTTCCACCAGCCACCGAAAAGTTGCGCCCGCAACCTCACTCGTCGGCAAGGGATCGATTCTCGTGGGAGAATTTTATTCCACCGTTCCAAACACATCTACCTCGGGGGCAAACGCCGCGATCGGCAAGGACGGCCAAACTGCCGACTCCATTCGGATATCAATCACGACATTGGATCGCGGCACGCGTTATGAGGTCATTCGCACCGGCACCGGGGATATTGACATCGCCGCCGCGAAAGATGTCCAGCTTCGCAATCCCTTCGCCACGATCTACACCTCCGGCATCGCCTTGCCAGATCCCACACGGATTTTCAAAGCCGGCGATTTTTCTCTGCCGATTGTAGTCCGTTCCAGTCGCCACCCGGACCAAGACAACCTGGGCGCTGTGCAACAGGCCTATGACTCCTACTACACTCTGTCCGGCGGCAGCATTGCCATCTCCGCAGGCAATGACATCGGCCGATTCACTCAGATCAGCGGAACAATCGTCCCAGACGCCAGCCGTCAACTCCCGACCAACTGGCTCTACCGCCGTGGACAAGTCGACTCCACCACCGGCCTTTTCGCTGAGGGTGGAGTGGGCACCGGAGGTTTGGGTTCCTTCACTGATGCCTCCGCATCAACGACCTGGTGGGTGGACTTCAGCAATTACTTCGGGGGCTTCGCTGCTTTGGGCGGTGGGTCGGTTTCACTCGCAGCCGGGAGGGACCTCGTCAACACGGATGCCGCAGTGCCGACCAACGCTCGCATGGCGGGACTCACCGCCGGTCAACGCATCGCCCCAGACATGGATAAATTTCAGGAACTCGGTGGTGGCGACCTCACCGTTTCAGCCGGAAGAAATATCGATGGAGGTTCCTTCCATGTCGAAAAAGGATCGGCTCTCTTGATCGCAGGCGCAGAGGTGACGACCAATTCCGCCCAATCGCCTTCCAGAGGCCTCATGGGAACGTCTGTGCAGAGTTCTCTGATCTACAACGAATTGGTTTGGCAACCCGCCACCCTCTTTGGCTCGCGCTCGGAATTTACAGTCAACGCCCGTGGCAACATTCTCCTCGGCCCCATATCCAACGCATTCCTCCTTCCACAGGGCCTCAATAACAAGTTTTGGTATAAAACACAATTCAACACCATCGCAGACTCATCCGGCGCCTCTGTGAATTCATTTGGCGGATCAATAACTCACCGACTCGCCATCACTCTGCCAGGTGACACTTTAGCCATACCCGTCTTAGAGGCGGCCTACCGCCAGGCCTCAGCGCTTTCACCCATCGCAGCAGGCTATTTTCGACCATGGCTGAGAATCGCAGAACTCAACACCTCAAACTTCCGCACTGCATCCACTGTGGCATTGCCGGTCTTGCGAAGTACGGCGCACGGTGGTGGGGTCAATGTCATCGGCAACCTCAACCTCTTCCCCTCCTCCTCCGGAGCACTGGAACTTCTTGCTTCGGAGGCGATCTCCGGCCTGAATCCCTCAGGAGTTACTACAACCACAGTCGATGGAAGCAGCATTGAAACAAGAGCTTGGATCACCTCAAGCATCAATCTCTCCGATGCCAATCCTAATAGCCTCCCGAGAGCCCTCACCCCTTACTCCATCCAGTCGGCGCTCGATTCGCGAGATGCCCAGATGCTACGCGAAACCTCGCTCAACCCCTTTGCCGAGTTGAATAAGGCATTTTCCGAGACTGGCGCATTTACCGGCGACGCAGCTTCGATCGACAAGAAAAGCGCCCTTCACAAATCATTGCCCGTCCACTCTGAAAATTCCAAACCGCTCCGCCTTTATGCCGGGGAAGGCGACATCTCGGGTATGACACTTTATTCGGCAAAGCGCGTCCAAGTCCACGCCGTACGGGACATCACCGATATTTCTTTCTACCTGCAGCACACCAATTCTAGCGATGTCTCAATCGTCTCCGCAGGGCGCGACATTATTCCTTTTAACGAAAACTCTGCCCTTCGCTCCACGGCCGCCAACATCTTACTGGGAAATACAATTATCGACGAACCCACCGATACAGTGATCGACGATGCATCCGGTAATCCGGTGACCACCCAAGCCCTCCCAGGAGATATCCAAATCGGTGGCCAAGGAGTTTTGGAAGTGCTCGCAGGACGCAACATTGATCTCGGCACCGGCCCCAACCTTGTGGACGGACGCGGAAAGGGTATCACGAGTATCGGGCGTTCACGGAATCCCTTCTTGCCGTTCGATGGCGCTGAACTCGTCATTCTTGCTGGTGTCGGCGGCAAAATTACAGGACCAGCGCTCGGCTTGGCCAACAGCGTTCTCGATTTCTCCACTCTGTCTGGAGGAGTTCCTGACACGGAAATGGCTGCCGTGACAGCTCTCAAAAACCTCTTCAAAGACCTAGCGAAAATCGGTGAGGCGGCATTAGAAACCAACGACTACTCTCCAGGCTTTGCGTTGGTTAGCTCGCTTTTCCGTTCCGTGGGCACCGGCGACCTCTTCACCCGCGCCCGCGACATCCGCACAGCCAGTGGCGGGGCAATCACAATCGCCACGCCGGGCGGTGGCGTAACCATGGCATCGGACATCTTTGGCAATCCCCTCACCCCTCCTGGTATTGTGACCGAATACGGCGGCGCGGTTTCTATCCTCACCAACGGGAATGTGGAAATTGGCCAAGCCCGTATATTCACTCTGCGCGGTGGCGACCTCACGATTTGGTCAACGAGCGGCGATATTGCTGCTGGTAATGCGCCCAAGACTGTCGTTACGGCTCCTCCGACCCGCGTTCTCATTGATGCCACGAGCGCGGACATCCAAACCGACCTCGGCGGTCTTGCCACTGGTGGCGGCATCGGCGTGCTAGCAGCTGTAGAGGGCGTTGCAGAAGGCGCGGTAAACTTGATCGCCCCAAGCGGAACGGTGGACGCCGGCGATGCAGGCATCCGCGCCACAGGTGACATCAAAATCGCGGCCGCTGCTGTGGTGAATGCCGACAACATTTCAGCTGGCGGCACTTCAGCAGGCGTTCCCTCCTCTCCCACCGTCGCCGCACCGAACATCGGCGGCCTGACTTCAGGCTCATCGTCGTCCGCAGCAGCCAGCAGCGCCGCAAGCCAAGTCAGCCAACAATCCAAACCGGATGAGAAACCTGCCGACGAAACCCCATCTCTCATCACCGTCGAGGTCCTCGGCTACGGGGGCGGTGACAGCTCATCCGAAAAAGAGGATGAACAGACTTCGGCAGAGGGTTGATTTTTAATGAGGCCGGGCTGGATAAAATTCTTTCTTCACGCAAGCCTACTGGCGGTCTTGGCCACTTTGTCATTCGACGCGTGGTCGCGTCTGGAAATGGTCGAGAAAATCTCCCGCATCTCATTCGCAGAAACTCCCATCGGCCGCACCCAGGTTTCTCCAAGTGCGCGAGAAGAGAATCTCATGCTCCCGCACTCTTCGGTGGATGCCCGATGGTGGGTCATCCACACCCGGCAGATGCTGCGTGAGGGTGCTTGGCGGGTTCGCCAGACTCCTTTAGACAATGCACCCGAAGGCAGGGAAGTGCATTGGAGTTCATTTTTGATGTGGGTCTTGGCTGGGTTGGCATGGATTCGTTCAATCGGCACAGGAGATCCAGCTTGGCACTTTGTCGCAGACGCCGCCTTGGCGGCAGGCCCAGTTATAATGCTGGTGTTGTTCTTCGGTCTTTTTTGGTCCGCAAGGCGTGCCTTTGGTTCCGCGCCAGCACTCACTTATTTACTGGCACTGCTGACATGCAACGCCGTATTAAGAACATTTCAACTGGGCGAAGCCGATCACCACGGTATCGTTCTGGCATTCGCTTCCGCGTGCGTCTTGTGCCTTTTGGCTGGAGGATCCGGATTTGCAAAGAAGAACGATCCAGTTGCACGGAATTGGTTTGTTGCATCGGGTTTCTTTGGTGCGGCCGCTCTCTGGGTTAGTGCCGCCACCATGCTCCCCATTCTGGCAGGGACAGGCCTCGGGGCCTTGCTGGTTGGTTGGCTTTTCAGCAAATCCAAGGAAACTCCGCTTCCTCAACCCTATCTTTGGTTTGTGTGGTCGACCGCAGGTTGCTGCGGCAGTTTAGCCTTCTACGCACTGGAGTATTTTCCCACCCACATGGGCTGGCGATTGGAGGTGAATCACCCCGCCTATGCCTTCGCTTGGTTGGGCGGTGGATGGCTTCTTTTTCAAATCTTAAAAGGCCGCCAAGAGGGTCGCATCCCCTTTCGATCCTCAGGAGCTTGGATCACAGCGGGGATTTGTGCATTGCTTGCACTGACTCCCCTCCTCGTAATTGCTCTCGCAGGCACGCAAGTTTTTTGGGTATCGGACACCTTCCTTTTATCGCTCCACAAGGAATACATCCTCGAGTTCCAAAGCCTGGCAGGTCTTGTGGCGTCAAAAAAACAGGGTCTTCTGGCTCCATTGCTCATCCACTTCTGGGCATTGTTCGCGCTTATCGGAGCGCTTATCCTCTGGGTCAGAAGGAGCATGGACACCTCTACACGCCAGGCCTTGATTCTTCTGGCACCACCGACATTTGTCATGCAGACACTCGCCTTCTGGCAAGTGCGCTGGGGTTCGGTTGCCTTTGCCCTGTGGGCACTCTGGGTTCTTGTCCTGGCATCCGCCATCCTTCGACTTCCTGCGGGAACGCCTTGGCGCCGTTCTATCACAACAGGCATCCTCATCGCCCCATGGATCGCACTGCTCATCGGTCCGCTGCCCATGGCTTCAAGCACCGCCAAAGACGAAAGGACCTGCCTGAATGCCCCATTCTCTGAAGATGTCGGCGGCAATCTCCTCATACGCGATATCGCCCACCGGCTCATCCAATCCAGCCCAGCAAAAATCCCCACCGTTCTCACTGGGCCGAACACCTCGACCGAACTCACCTTTCACAGCGGAATCAAAACCCTCGGCACGCTCTACTGGGAAAACATGCCTGGTCTGAAGCGCGCCGCCGAAATCTTTGCCGCAACGGGCGAGGAAGAAACCAAAAAACGCCTGACGGAGGCTGGAGTGACGCATATCGTTATCCCTTCTTGGAGCAACTTTGGAGAGGCCTATGCCGGCTTGCTGGCGAGCGCCCAAGGCATCGAAAAAGCTGAACCCTCCTACCTCGATGGCGTTCTAAAGTCCGAGGATTTTCCGACATGGCTCCGTCCTTTCGCCTACCCGATTCCCACCTCCTCGGGTATCGACGCCCAGTCCGTCCGCATCATCGCATTCATCTCGGAGCAAAACGCCTTCGAATCCTGGTTCTACAGAGGCATCTATCATTTTGATTCCGGTCAACCGGAAAAAGCCCGCCCTGCCTTTGAGAAGGCTCTCGCTTTGCGCCCGGGCGACCCTCGTGTGCTATCGTATCTGGGCAACCTTCCGCCCCCTGTCCCATGAACCGCCCCCTCGTCGCTCCCCTGCTCATCCTGTTCAGCACAGCGCTTATCGTTACCAGCAGCGCGGGGACACTCTGGTTTGACGAAATTCTTTCCTTCCAGTGGGCCAAATCCGCGAAAAACCCATGGCAACTTCTCGAACTCTTCCGCCACGACAACAACCACCCGCTCAATTCACTTTGGCTGATGATCCTAGGCGAGAATCGCCCGCCTTGGGCCTACCGGCTTCTCTCGATCGTCTCGGGCATGGCCTCTCTCATTCTCATTCACCGTCTGGCCCTCCGCCTCTCACCCCGCTTCGCTTGGGTCCCTCTTCTCCTTGCCGCGACCTCCTTTCCACTTGTCCTCTACTTTAGTGAAGCCCGGGGCTTCGCCCCTGCGATCGCCTGCCTTCTCGGAGCAACGGTGTTGATCCTAAGTGATACGCCACGCACATGGCACATCCCGCTCTTCTGGATTCTCTGCAGCCTCGCAGTGCTTTCACATGGCACATCTTTGGTCGTTCTCGCCTCACTCGGAACCGGATTCCTCGTGCGCGGAATTCTGGAAAAAAAACCACCTCTTCCCCATCTTGGCGATCTCCTCCTTTGGTTCGCCATTCCCTTCGCGGTAGCCTGCGCCCACTGGTTCCTCTTCCTTCGGGAAATGATCGTCGCCGGGGGTCCCAGATACCAGGTACCGGTTGTGCTAACCCATTTCTTCGGCTACGCGCTGGGAATTCCAGGTGCCGCACAGGGCCACTTCGCAATTGCTGCAGCAGGAATTCTGGCTGTCGCCACCGCGCTTCTCCTCGGGCGTTTCCCTACACCTGCAACCCGCTGGTTTTTCGGCTTTGTAACGATTCTTTTTCCCACCCTCTCCCTTCTGGCCACGGACACCACCTACCTCTATTTCCGCTACTTTTTAGTCTCACTGCCATTTGTCTACTTGCTCGCGGCTCCGATTGCAGAGCGGATTAGCGAAATGGGCCGCATTCCTGCAATGACAGCAGCCCTTCTTCTCTGCGCGATCGTCGCAGGGCAAATCCCTCGCCTTTGGACGCTCGCGACCCAAGGCCGAGGCGACTATCTCAATGCCCTCAGCCACATTGCCTCGCACGCATCCTCGTCTCCAACCATCGTCTCGAACAACGACCTCCAAGTCGGTTTGGTGCTCGGATACCTGCGCTCCCGTCATCCCGAACTCAGGCCCCTTCGCTTTCTGCCACAAAAATCCCATACGGAATCCGCCCCCAGTTGGATTCTCTACGCCACCCAAGAAGATCCACCCGCGGTTCCCGAACTCGCCAAAGATCTCAACGGACGCCGCTACGCTGCTTTTGCAAAGCACCTCTCTGCACCCGTCTCCGGAGCGCATTGGACCCTTTACAAAATCCAACCCAACACACCATGAAACACATCCTCATCCTCCTCGCCGGTCTCGCGACACTGAACGCTACCGAAAATTCCTTGGCAACTCTCGAAGCCGCTGCCGCCTCGGGAAATGCCACCGCGCAATTCCAACTCGGCCGAGCCTACTTCAGAGGCGAAGGCGTGCCTGCCGACAATGCCAAGGCCATCGAATGGATTTCCCAATCCGCCGAAAAAGGGAACCCCGATGCACTCACCAGCTTGGGATTTTTCTACTCCCAAGGAGTCGTCTTCGAGAAGGACGAAGCTAAGGCCATCGAGTGGTTCCGCAAAGGAGCAGCTGCTGGATCGGTGCAGTCCCAACTCAATCTCGGCCTCATGCTCCGCCAAGCGAAAACCATCACCTGCAACAATACAGAAAGCCTTGAGTGGCTGGAGAAAGCCGCTTCCTCAGGAGACTCTGTTGCCGTGCGCACCTACGGACAAGTCCTTTTCCTTGGCGACGCGCATATGCTGCCCGACCGGAACAAAGCCTTCCCCTACATCTTAAAAGCTGCCGAGGAGGGCGATCCCTCATCGCAAAACATGATCGGTGTCGCCTACCGCGAAGGAAACGGAACAGAGATGAATTCGGAAAAAGCCAAGGAGTGGTTCCTCAAAGCCGCTCTGCAAAACGACCCCAAGGCGCAAGCCAACCTCGGTCATATCCTCGGTGTGGACTCCCCCACCAACCCCGATCGCAAGGAAGCCCTCAAGTGGCTGCTCATCGCCAAGGACAACGGTGAAGCCACATCCAGCAAAACCTACAAGGAACTCATACCCACCTTTCCCCCAGCCCTTCTCGCCGCCGCACAAAAGGAAGCCAACAAATTCTTGATGCTGCAAAGAGCAAAAGCCTCTAAACCATCAGCCCCTTTCCCAGCGGGTCAAGAAAAACAGCCCGGTAACGATACGAATTTGAATGAGTAAACCAAATTTTTGAAACAATTACAAGCGTGTGCCTGAGGATCTTAAATTATGTTGCAGCAACTGTCTATTTCTTGGTTTTTTGTAACTACTCAGGTAGGCGCGAGCGGGTGATGGCTCGGGGATTTTTGAGCGGGCAGTGGCTGTTTTTTGTTTAGGTGCCCGAGAGGTTCAGGAGGAGTTGGGGGTTG
>VFJO01000138.1 GCA_009886045.1 Verrucomicrobiota bacterium | reverse complement strand
GCGTTACCGTCCGCCCATTAAACTTGGCCAGCTGGTTGGCGCTGTCGAACGTCATCGAGGAGTTTTTTTACAAAAAAATGTGCTCACTCCTACAATAATTATTGTCACTAAAACACTAGGCAGAAGAAACAGCACAAATCCAAAGATAACTGCTGTAATTTTATCGCCACTGGTTAGCGCCGCTCCCAAGAAAATCGAAATGACATTTGCAACGAGAGTTGATAACACAGCCTTCCAACTCAACTTCGCGCCACTGGTTGCTTTTGCGGCGGCAAAGATACCCCAAACAACCAAAACCAGAGCAGACCAAAGAATGAAATTATAGCTTGCTAAGAAATCGCTAAGATGAGTAGGTCTAGGAACCCAAATACCTATTATAAATAGATTTGCTATAACCATAAATCCCACAATTAAGAAGTATTTCATTTCCTCCCTCCAGTTGCGACGGGAGTCGGTTTGGAATTTGCAGTTATCGAGGCAGGGGCAGGGCTGGGATGCATTATAAATGAGGATCCAATGCCATTTTTGACTAAGCTGTCATATTGGCTATTGGGGCGAGGAGTGCCAAGAATACTTCCTCCAGGAATCGGCACACCTCCAGCAGTCATGATTCCAGAGACTAAATCTCCACAGTTGTTATTTACCCCACTGTAGTTTTGTTTATAAGTCGAATCCCCGTAAATCGTCATATTTAGATCTTGGGTGACTGTTGTCTGAACGTAAACCGCTCGATCATACTGCGAAGAGTCTGAACTGTTGTAAAAAGCAGTAAACGAATCATAGGGGCGATTAACGTTGTCGTCCCTGCTCCATTTCCCATTTCCCCAGCCATTCTTGGAAAAATAGTTCCAGCCTGTCACATCGCTTCCCACAAGCGCTGCAGTGTGACCTTGGCTGGCCACAGCCCCGCTGTTATTTAGATAGATGACATTCAACCCACTCGGATCGCTATTGCCAATCGGATTACCTGCAGCATAGGCATACCAGTTGAGCCCATCCATCGCCGGGTCGCTGTTCAGGAACCGCATCGTGAGCGGGTTGTAGTAGCGGGCTCGCATGTTGATGAGGCCGTTGCCGTCGGTCATCACGCCGAAGAACCCACCGTAGAGGAAAGGCGTGTCGAAGTTGCTCTGCCGATACCGGATCGTTCCATAGGGCGAATACACCACGCGCTCTATGATGGCACCCGCTTGGTTCGTGAGCGCCGCTGTGTTGCCGCTTTGGTCGTAGTGGTAATAGGTCGCAGTGCCCGCGTCGTTCACCTCGTATTGCAGGCCTGCGCCATAGACATACCGCGTGCGGATACCGTTCTTCACCCGCTCGAGCACCTTCGGCAACGCGCCTTGAGGATCCACTGTGAGCGTCGTTGTTTCATTCGCGCTCGTGAGGCCCACGCGGTTGCCATCCGCATTGTAGCGGTAGGCGAACCCGCCAGCGCCGGTGAGCCGGTTGCGCGAGTCGTAGGTGTAATTGAACATCGCTCCCGTAGTCGGCAGCGGCCCGCTTACCATGTTGCCATCCGCATCATGCGTCACCGCCTGCCCGTTGAATGTCGCCAAGCGATTGGCCGCATCAAACGTCATCGAAGCATTCGGCACGGCGGAAAGCTGGTTCGCTGGAATGGCGGGCGTCATGTCCAAGGTGCGAATATCATCGCTCGCGTAATACCCGAT
>VFJO01000198.1 GCA_009886045.1 Verrucomicrobiota bacterium | reverse complement strand
GTCATAGACCGCCGCTACAGATCAGTTTCAACTTTTAGCGGCGTCTCTGTGGGCGCCGGAGTCGTTGGCCATCGGCGGTCATAGACCGCCGCTACAGTAGAGTCCAAAAGCATTCAGCTTTTGGTATTACTCGAGAAATTAGTGGTTAAAAATTGGGGAAAAGCAGGAAAGTGCGGAGGACACTCACCAGTGTTTTTAACAAAATTATGTGTCCAAGAGCCATTGCCAAACCGGTGTCTGGGAGAACTCATCGACGGACTCCTTGCCATCAAAACTAAGGATGCGTCCGTCTGCGATGTCCAACTCGGCGAGCGCCTCGCGCAAGCCACCGATTTCTCTCTTGCGGTTCTGTTCGTGGATTTCCCAGCAAACTTGAATAGCTGAAACCGGGCGGTTTCCCTCGACCAGCACGAAGTCGCATTCGCCTTTGTTGCGGAAGTAGAAGAATTCCTTGCCGCGTCGCCTCAACTCGATGGCGACAAGATTTTCGAGCAACTTGCCGCGATTGGCCGAAAAATTGACTGCCAACTGCTTGAAGCCGGTATCGAGGAGGTAGCACTTCACTAAATTGGCGGTCCGTTGGCGCTGGGAGTAAGCAAATTTCTCGGTGGCGATCACGAAGAACGCCTCCTGGAGATGCGAGAGGTAGTTCGCGACCGTGCGCTTGCTACTCTCGATGCCTCGCTGCTTGAGCGTTTTCGTGAAAGCGGAGATGGAAAACAGCTCGCCGGCCTGATCCACCACATGGCGCATCAGGGCGGAGAGCGTTTCCTTGGCCCGGATGTCATAGCGCTCCAAGATGTCCTTGTAGTAGGTCGTTTGGTAGTAGCCATGCAGAATCCGCCGCCGCTCCAGAGCGGATTGGCAGGCAAGCGCGCCAGGAAAGCCGCCTCCAGTGAGATATTCCTCGAACGCCGCGAGCAAGCGTCCCCGGGACTCAGTGTGGAGCATGGCCGGAGTGACCTGAATTTTTTTGAACCGCAAAAATTCCGGAAACGAGAACGGCAGCATGGCCACCTCTACGCAACGGCCTCGCAACTCGGTCGACAATTCACGGCTCAAGAGTTTCGAATTGCTCCCGCTGATGAGGATTTTAAAGGCGCGCCGGTTGTGCAGGGTTCGCACGACACGACTCCAATCGGGCAGCTGCTGAACCTCGTCCAAAAAAAGATACTCCGGCGCGTGCCCAGCCAATTGCTCGAACGCAGTGAGCAACTCCCCCGCCGGGTCCTTGCCCAGATACGACATCCGGTAATCCTCGAAATCCACAAACAGAATCCGGTCCCTCGCGACGCCACACTTTTCAATCAGGTTGCGGATGATCTGGAAAAAGAAAAATGTTTTGCCCGAGCGACGAGGCCCCACCACAGCGAGAATCTCCGACAAGTGAGAGACCTCCGGGTGCTCGGCATCGCGATCCACCAACTCCGGAAACCGAAATTGCTCGATCCATTCCCCGACGATTGCTTTGGCGGCTTCAGACATTGGCGATAGTGTTTCTCAAAGTAAACAAATAGTCAACGGAATGTTTTTTAAAAATTTAGAGTTCCCAAAAATCTGCGAGACAGTTGATTGCTTTAGACGGTTTGCACTGCACTTTGAACCTTATGCATGCCCTAAAGAACTAAGCATAATTTTCACGAATCAGATCAGTTTCAACTTGTAGCGGCGTCTCTGTGAGCGCCGGAGTCGTTGGTCATCGGCGGTCATAGACGCGCCGCTACAGATCAGTTTCAACTTTTAGCGGCGTCTCTATGGGCGCCGGAGTCGTTGGTCATCGGCGGTCATAGACGCGCCGCTACAGATCAG
>VFJO01000247.1 GCA_009886045.1 Verrucomicrobiota bacterium | reverse complement strand
CAAATCACCAAAGTCCCCGCCGACCTCAACGCCCAACTCGCCAAACTCAAACTCCTCCACCTCTTCGCCGCCCCGCCCGCCTGGGCCAAAAACGCCGAACCAACACAGCCGTAGCCCGAAAAAAATTGCTCCGCTTGTGTTTATCGGCCTCTCCGGTCAGGAAGAAGGGAAGTCAGGTTAATTCTTGATATTTGGTCGCCTGAGAGGCTTCGGCCCAGTGAGCGCTGTGGTGGTCCTCCTTCGCGCTGCGCGGCTACGGCGCGATGTGGTAACTGGCTTGGTTTTTCCTAAAAACCGAGTTCAAGAAAGGCCGCGGGTGTAACTTTTTGCAGTTCTTCTGTGACCTTCTGAGCCGACTTTTTGATGCGCGGCTAGGAGGTTGTCTTGAGAACGAGGATGGCAATTTTCCGATGCTCTTAAGTTTTACTGCCATCGAAGATTTTGATTTGACGTTATCAAAACACCATATCCCTTGCGTTCGGCGGATTCGATAAGACTTCCGTTTGGGAGTTGCGAGAGGTGCGGGGCCATGTCGGCACCGCCGCCGAGGTAGATCATTTCGTTTCCGGTTTCCTTCACGACAAAATCATCGAAGGGACCGAATGCCTTCAGGGAGGCGCGGATTGAAACAGTTGTGATGCTGTGAGGACGCAGACCTTGAGCCTGCCGCGCCCCTCGCAGGCCCTGGTGGAGATGCACCTTCTGCACATGATGCAGGCGCGGTCCGAGCCGTGTGCCTTTTAAAAAGTAAACAAATGAACTCCTGAAAATTGACAAACATCCAAACCTCTGAAATAATTTTTGTTTCCTTCTAGCAGACGTTCACTCCAAGTTCCTATGTCCGACCCCAAAAAAGAAACCGTTCGTATTGTCCTTCCCAATCGTCGTCCGATTCCTCTCCCTCCAGCGATTGCTGCGGAGTCTGCGATGATCAATCTGCCTTCCAAATCCGCAGCTGGGGCAGTGATTCCGCCGCCCCCACCGATTTCATCCTCAGCTCCTGCCGCTCCAGCGGTGCCGATCAAGCCGCCCGCAGTGGCCGTTGACGCTCCGAGGATTCCAGCAGTACCGGTTTTGCCAAAAGTACCCGTTTCAGTTCCTGCCGCACCAATGGTCGCGATCAAGCCGCCCGCAGTGGCCGTTGACGCTCCGAGGATTCCAGTAGTACCGGTTTTGTCAAAAGCACCCATTTCAGTTCCTGCCGCACCCATGGTCGCGATCAAGCCGCCCGCAGTGGCCGTTGACGCTCCGAGGATTCCAGCAGTACCGGTTTTGCCAAAAGTACCCGTTTCAGTTCCT
>VFJO01000151.1 GCA_009886045.1 Verrucomicrobiota bacterium | reverse complement strand
TCGTCATCAACGCTCATACTAGCCCCCTCGTGTGATACTCGTGTTACACTCACCTCGTAAATCGTTGATTCTAAGGGAGCGGATGGGGAGGGATTCGAACCCCCGATACCTTTCGGTATACACGCTTTCCAGGCGTGCGCAATCGACCACTCTGCCACCCATCCAGAACAGAGTGGGAATTTATAATGGAGATCACTGCGGTTGACAATGAAACCATTTGTTTTTTTCGCGAGGCTCGTTGGACAGGTTTGGCTCTTGGTTGTAGGCAGGAGGTTTTAGGCAGGAGGTTTTAGGCAGGAGCTAGGAGGGCAGCTTTATTCACCGCGTTGTTGAGCAAAACCAGGTATTCGACACGGGGTATTTCTCTGGCACCGAATTTTTCAAGGTGTGAAGTTACCCACTGGGTATCTAGGAGCAGGAAGCCTCCCGCACGCATCATTTCCACCAGTCGGCAGATGGCGACTTTGGAGGCACCCGGCACGCAATGAAACATGGACTCCCCAAAAAATACGGCTCCAATTTGAACGCCGTAGAGCCCTCCGGCAAGAGATCCATCGCGCCAGATTTCGACCGAGTGGGCATGACCGAGATCATGCAGCGCGGTGTAGCTCTCAAAAATCCCATCATCAATCCAAGTCTCCTCACGCTCGGCGCAGCCGCGCATCACGTCTTCGAACGCGGTATCGATCCGGAGTTCCCAAGCAGGATCTTTTAACGTTTTTCGCGTGCCATGAGGAATCCGAAATTCATCCAGCAAAATGATGCCTCGGGGATCGGGCGAATAGAGACGCATCTCGCCATCAACCGCCATGGGGAAAATTCCTTTGCGATAAAAATCCAGCAAAAGCTCGGGAGGAATCCTGTTTGCCATGGCTCTCAAGAGTGAATAAGGTCGTTAGCTTATGAAAGGCTTGTTCTTTGTTTTGTCATTACAAATTTTGCTCTTGCTGGGAGGTTGCGCCGTTTCGGAGCAATCCGCTGAGGAGGTTGGTTCACAATTTCAAGAGGGAATCCAGGGGCGTGGAAAAATCGTAAACAAAGACCCGCTGTCGGACGACTTTGGTCCTGATTACCAATAACGAACGACCATGCCGCAACAAACCGCCGGTGATAAAATCCTCATTCTGGATTTTGGTTCGCAATACACTCAAGTTATAGCCCGTCGCGTCCGCGAGTGCCAAGTTTACTCGGAGATTCTTCCCTACCACACAAAAGCTTCTGCCCTCGCGAAGCTGAAACCGTCTGGAATCATCCTATCGGGCGGGCCGGCGAGTGTTTATGCATCCAACGCGCCGCAGGTAGATCGAAAAATCTATGACATCGGGGTTCCCGTGCTTGGCATTTGCTACGGCATGCAACTTATTGCCCATGGGCTTGGGGGCAAAGTGGAACGCTCGACCGAGCGCGAATATGGTCCGGGCAAACTGAAAGGCGACCCCAAGTGCGCCCTCTTCCACAAACTCCCGGCCACACTTGATGTGTGGAACAGCCACGGTGACAAAATCACCAAGTTGCCAGAGGGTTTCCGTCCTCTTGGTAAAACAGAAAATTCCCCGCACGCTGTCATCGGCGACCTGAAGCGGAATATTTACGGCCTACAATTTCACCCTGAGGTCGTGCACACCCCGCGCGGCAGCGAGATTCTTGCGAATTTTGTTCATCGGATTTGCGGCTGCAAATCGAATTGGACAATGGAGTCCTTCATTGAGCGCACATGCCGTGAAATTCGGGAGCAGGTGGGCGATGGACACGTCATCTTGGGCTTGAGCGGAGGCGTTGATTCCTCCGTGGCAGCAGCGCTTCTGCACAAGGCCATCGGCGAACGACTCACGTGCATCTTTGTTGACAACGGACTCCTCCGCGCCAACGAACGCACCGCCGTCGAAAAGCTTTTTTCCGGGGAGTTCCGCATCCGCATGAGAACGGTCGATGCTTCCAAACAATTTCTCACGAAACTCAAAGGCGTCACCGACCCCGAGAAAAAACGCAAGATCAT
>VFJO01000049.1 GCA_009886045.1 Verrucomicrobiota bacterium | reverse complement strand
TCAATTTGGGCCTCACGTATGAACGGCAAAATCGTGTCCAGGATGCTGCAAAAGCTTACCAAGGCGTCCTAGACAGATACCCAAATAGCTCGATTGCGGACGATGCCATGTATCAAATCGGTTACATCTACATGAGGCTTGGCCAGTCAGGCAAAACACAGGATCTTTCGGCCTTGATCACGGCCAAAAATACGTTCGAGGATTTCCTCCTTCAATACTCATCAAGCGAAAAAGCAGCTCAAGCAAAAGACAACGTGACCAGCCTTGGTACCAAGGAATCGGGTGATCTCATGGACATTGCAAAATTCTATGACCGCTTCAAAAACTACCGCGCAGCGGCGATCTACTACAACGACGTGATTCGCCGTTCGCCAGATTCGAAAGAAGCGATTGTCGCCCGCGACCGAGTCCAAGAAATTCGTAGTGAAGCTGGTGACGAGGCCCTCCGGACGGGCCCAGAGCAGACCCAGACCGGAGAGACTGCTGCACTTCGGCGCAGGTTGCAGGCTCAAGTGGAGACCTCCTCCCTAGCAGATTTCAATGGTCCTCCCCGAAAGGATATCGTCGCCGACGAGTTGCCTGTGGTGGCCAGTCCCAAGCTTCGCACCGACTCCAGAGACGTCGCTCCAATGCCCGCAGTGGAACCGTCCCTCCCCAATCCATGAAAAACTGCCTAGCCGTTGCCCTTATAGCTGTTCTCACACTTTCAGGTTGCGCGTACAAGTTTGGCGAGATTCGCCCCACCCCAATGCGCTCGGTGCGAACACTCTCCGTACCGACTTTTAAAAATAATACCTACGAATCCCGTATCGAAGTTTTATTTGCTGATACGCTCGTGAAGCGTCTCCAGCAGGACGGAACATATCAAATAGTCAATTCCAACCAAGCAGATGCCATTTTGAGCTGCACGATCACAAAAATAGATCGCGGAGCCCTGCGCTCGGTTCAAAACAATGTCCTTGCTACCAGTGAATTCAGCCTGACTGTGCACGTTCTTTACACCGTCATTGATCAAAAGACCGGAGCCACACTCATGAGTGGCACAGCGATAGGACAAACATCTTTCTTTAGCGGTAATGATCTCCAAACAATCGAACGGCAGGCCATGTCAAACGCTGCAGCTGATCTAGCCAACAACCTTGGCTCACAAGTCGCGGAGGGTTGGTAAAACAACTTTGATCCCTTGCTCAGCGTTGTCCCCACTCCCATTGGCAACCGCCAAGATATCACGCTGAGGGCCGTTGAGGTTTTGAAGTCTGCTGATTTGATAGCCGCTGAGGATACGCGTCACAGCGGGCTACTCCTCCAGTATCTTGGCATCAAGAAACCATTTCTCAGCCTGCACGGACATAACGAATCATTCCGTTGCGATGACGTGGCTGACCGGATCGCAAGCGGCACGCATGTAGCTTTGATCACGGATGCCGGTATGCCAGGCATCTCGGACCCAGGCTACCGCCTCATCAAAACCTGCATCGATCGAGCCTTGCCTGTGAGCGTATTGCCGGGGCCTTCCGCTGTGCTCACCGCACTTGTCGGCTCTGGATTTCCTTGCGACCGTTTTTTCTTCGGAGGATTCCTGCCTGTGAAGAGTGGTCGCCGTGCAAATGAACTCACATCAGCTGCGGCCCGCGGCGAAACGAGCATCTACTTCGAATCCCCTCATCGCATTCTCAAAACGCTTGCCGCATTGAATGAGATCTGTCCGCAGCGCAGAGTCTGCATAGCACGCGAACTCACAAAAAAGTTCGAAGAATACCGGAGAGACACCCCCTCCGCACTCCTAGAGCATTTTGAAAAACACCCGCCAAAGGGCGAGATCACGATTGTCATACCCACCGAATCGACCTCGGCGATTGTGGACAAGGACTCCGAAATCGAGCCCTGATCATGCATTTGCTAAACCTTCGAGGTGGCCTCCTCCGAGCAACAATACTCCTGACGATTGCTCTAGCATTTGCATTTTTAGTTTTAAAAATCCACTCCTTTCCTGTCCCGTCGCTGCCTTGTGGCTTCAAAGCCGTGACCGGCCTCCCTTGTGTGT
>VFJO01000325.1 GCA_009886045.1 Verrucomicrobiota bacterium | reverse complement strand
CTAGTATCCTGTAACACTTAAAGTTTCGGATAAAGACGCTTAAGCTTGATCCGTGCCTGCGCGGTCGTGAATCGCCAGATGGTCTTGCTGGCGCGGTTGTTTCTCTCGGCTTCCCAAGCTGCCACTTCGTCACGCATCCTGCCGATGTCGGGAATACGGCGGTCAAGGCATTGGGATTGTAGCACGCTCAGTTCGATCTCGGCCACATTGAGCCAACTTCCGTGTTTGAGCGTGTAGTGAATTTCGAGCCGCTCAGCGAGCCGCCGAGCTTCTTCAGGCGGAAACGCTTCATAGAGGGAAGCTACGCTGTGGGTGTTGAGATTGTCCATAATCAAGCGCACTTTGATGGCGTCGGGATAGCGCTCCTCGAGCATTCCCTTGATGAATCCTGCCCAATCCACACGGGTCCGGCGTTCGGTGATTTCCACATGCCTGCGCCCAGCAAGCGGTTCGACCTCAATGAAAATCTCCGCGACCCCGTTTCTCACATACTCATGGTCCTCGATTTTAGCCCGGCCCGGCGCCACCGGGATTGGCTCATGAACCTCGCCAACGAGTTGCTTGCTGGATTCGTCCATGCATACCTGCGGGAATCGGGCATCGTAGGGCGCGTGGTAGAGTTCGAGCACATCCTCCATGCAGGCGACGAAAGCGGCGTTGCCATCCGGAGGAATCTTCCAATATTTGCTCAGGTGAGGACGCAACTCGTTTTTTTTAGAGATCTTTGGACGGTCATGGTGGAAACAGAGGGGGCGATTTTGAGTTCCACGATTTTTTCTGCCAAGAGCCGCACAGTCCACCGGGATCGTCCTTCAGGAGCCGGCGAACAAGCCAGGGCTGTGAGGCGGGCATCGAAAGCTCCATCAAAAGTCACTTCGGGAATCCGCGAACTGGGCTTGCGCACCAAGGCCGTTTCCAAGCCTTCTTCAACAAAGCGTTGCTTGAGATGCTCGATGGTGCGCGGGGTGATACCGAGAGCCTCGGCAATATCGGCAACCTTCCATGCCGGGCCATGCTCCCCGGCATCGCAGAGCAATAGTGCCCGCGCGTGAATGAATTTTGGGGCGGTCGTTTTCCCGTGGCGGGTGATCGTTTCGAGTCCGTCGCGTTCTTCTTCGGTGAGGGTGACTTTGTATCGTGGTGCCATGCCGCCAACTTGACCTGCAAAAACAGGCAAGTCAAAATGCGAAATAGTAAATGTTACATGATACTAG
>VFJO01000320.1 GCA_009886045.1 Verrucomicrobiota bacterium | reverse complement strand
CGCTGCCTTGCTTGCTGGCGAAACCGAACCCCTCATGCGCAGCGCCCTCATCGACTCGCTCATCAATGGAGCCATCGAGGACAACGCCGCTTTCCTGGCCGATTGGACATCCTCTCTACCACAAGGGAACAACCGCTCTCGCGCGATCAGCTCGCTTGTCGAGGAATGGTCCACAAGACAACCGGTGGAATGCGAAAAATGGCTCACACGCGCTTTGACTCCAGAAGAGAAAATCGAGCACGGCGTGACCCTCATTACCAACTGGGCCAGCATCAACCCCCGCGAAGCCCGTGCTTGGATTGATGCCCAGAGCAATCCTGAGTTGAAAAACAACGCCTCCATCGCCTTAGCGGAAAGCTGGGCCTTCGTAGATCCAGCCGCCGCCTCCCAGTGGGCCACGAGATTGCAGGATCCGGTCCTGAAAAAATCCGCCCTTGAGACAATCGCTGCCGCATGGATTGTCAACGACCCAACCGGCGCCGTTGATTGGGCCTCCAAACTTCCAGAAACCAGCCTCCAGCAAATCGCCCTCCAAGCCGCTTTTGAAAATCTCGCGGAAGAATCTCCAGCCGCCTTGGAGTACTGGATTCAAAACAATCCAGGCCACTCCGCCCAGATTTTCGCCAAAGCCGCCCTCTCGGAGCAGTAGGCACGACGGTATAATGCCAATGGCTGTAAGGCTTTAAATCTTATCGAGCCGTTTTCACTTGCAGCGGCGCCTCTATGAGCGCCGAATCACTGAGCATCGGCGGTCATAGACCGCCGCTACAGAGGGAGAGGCCCGCCTGCCTATTTCTTCTTAGATTTTTTAGCGCCGGATTTTTTCGCTGAGCCGCCAACGGTGGATTTTGATTTTTTTGAGGATTTGCCTTTTTTCGCCTTTTCAGTCTGGGAGGTGCCTCCGCTGGACGAAGGTGCGCCGACACTTGGAGGGGGTGAAGATGCAGCAGACGCATCGCTTACTTTCAGCGTCACATTGGCGCTCGTTGTCGTGTAGTTTCCGCTATCGGTCGGCGTGAAAAGCACATTCAGCGTGTGGTTGCCTGCCAGAAGGACGGTTCCCGCCACTGGTGTGTAGGTAAAATTCCCCGCGATGTTTGCCGTCGCGTTCAATTGGGACGCTCCCACTGCTGTGCCATAGCCGATTGCTGCGGGAGTGTTCCAAGTCAACGATGGCTTGGCCTTCGGCGTGAGCACGGCGGTCGCTTGAGTGTAAAAGAGCGATGTCGTGCCCTCGAATCCGGAATCCGTTCCGAAAAATATCCAGAGCGAACCATCCGCTGAGGTGGTGGCGGATTGTTGGATACTGCGATTGTTGCGGTGAAGGGTCGCATACTGGTCGGAGTCGTCGTTTTCTTTGGCGATATTTCCCAGAACAGCTGCCGCAGAGCCGCTTGTGGATTGATTCCCCTTGTCCACCGTGAGGCGTAGCTGGCCTTGGGCATCTGGCGCCACCAATGGCTCCGCCTGCGACGCACCGGCTTTCACATACACACTCTCGCCCGGCGCCCCGCCAACTCCCACGAGACCCGGCGCCGAATTCGAGGCCATTTCGACATCCAGCACGACTTGATACTCGGTGTTCGGTTGAAGTCCGGTGAGTTTTTTCTTCCAAAACATCCACAGGTCGTCGCTGTGATTTATTCCGGAAATGAACAGCCCCTTTCCGACTCCAAGCTCCGCAGGCAAGTTCCGGTGATCCGCCACCAAGTTGTAAAATTCGGGGTCGTAACCAACAGGCAAATCCGCAAAGTCCGAGGTGAAACCTTGGTCACCACTCGAAAAGTCGAATTCCCTCACGAGAGTCCCCGCAGGCAGGGCGCGCACAGCAGGGAAGAGGATGAGGTTGTTTATGGTGAGGGCGGCGCTCTGCAGAGGGAGGTCACTAAAACTTCCACCAAGCTGAGTTGTGGCATCGTAGGTCGGAAATGCCGCGATGCGGTCTGCCACCGCCATGCCGTTCCCCACCACACGACCGAAGACGGTAAAGACACCATTCTGCGCGTCCAAAATCGCCGCATTATCCTTCAGATTGATGAACCACTGGCTGGTGGCGCTGTTGGGGTTGTCGCCCAATTTCGCCATGGCCACTGTTCCGCGCTGATTGGAAATCCCCGGTTCGTTCGGCACAGCGGCATTGGTGGGCACGGACACGACCGCATTGCCACTCAACCCAAATCCGCCGCCTTGGATCACAAATTCCGGCACGCTCCGGTGGATGAAGGTTTGATTGTATTGGCCAGCGTTCACATAGGACAAAAAGTTGGCGACCGTGAGAGGCTTTTCCGTATCAAACAACTCCATATCGATCTCGCCGACATTGCTGGAAAAGCGCACCACGCTGTTCGCGAAAAGACTGTGCCCCAAAAGGAGACTCCAACAGAGGACGGTGAATAAAAATGGCTTCATTTCTTCTTTGGTTTTTTAGCGCCGGATTTTTTGGCTGAGCCAGTAGCTGATTTTTTCAGGGCTTTGGATTTTTTAGAAGCCGAAGCAGAGGACTTGGCGTGTTTTTTGGAGACTTTGGAAGAAGGGGCATTGCTTGGTGGAGGGGCTGGGTCCGAGCTTGCCGGAGATGATTCCACAGTTTCAATGGGTTCAGGATCAAGGTTATAATCAGGCGTTGGGCTCGGCGTTGGACTCGGCGTTGGACTCGGCGTTGGGCTTG
>VFJO01000088.1 GCA_009886045.1 Verrucomicrobiota bacterium | reverse complement strand
GCGGTCTCAGCGATTTCATCAGCGGTGATGGCACCGCGAGGCACTTCGATCATGGTTCCAACGAGGTAGTCGAACTTGATCTTCTTCTCGGCCATGACTTCCTTGGCGATGCGATGAACTATTTCGACCTGGAGGTCGAGTTCCTTCTTGAAGCCGACGAGCGGGATCATGATTTCGGGCTTCACTTTGATCTTCTTCTTGGCCACATCGGCGGCGGCTTCGAAGATCGCGCGGGCCTGCATTTCCGTGATCTCCGGATAGGCGATGCCGAGGCGGCATCCACGGTGGCCGAGCATGGGATTTGACTCATGCAGGCTGTGCACGCGCTGGATAATGGTTTCCACCTTCATGCCGATGCTGCGTGCGAGGTCCATCTGCTGCTCTTTTGTGTGCGGCAGGAACTCGTGGAGCGGCGGGTCGAGCAGGCGGATGGTCGCCGGGAAGCCTTTGAGGGCTTTGAAGATGCCGGTGAAGTCGGCGCGCTGGTAAGGCAAGAGCTTGGCCAGTGCGGCGCGGCGGCTTGCTTCGTCCGTGGCGAGAATCATCTCGCGCATGGCGTCGATGCGGTTTCCCTCAAAGAACATGTGTTCCGTGCGTGTCAGGCCGATACCGGTTGCGCCAAAGGCGAGTGCCGCTTGGGTCTGCTCGGGCGTATCCGCATTGGTACGAACGTCGAGTTTCGTGACCTTAGCGCACCAGTCCATGAGCTGCTTGAAGTTTTTGACCTTCTCGGTTTTGAGCGCTGCCTTATTGCCTTGGATGAGGCCAGTGATGATCTCGGATGGCGATGTGGCAAGCTGACCCGCATAAACGCTGCCTGCGGTGCCGTCGATCGAAAGGAAGTCGCCCTCGTGGAAGACTTGGCCAGCGACGGCGATCGTGCGAGCGTTGTAGTCGATCTTAAGCGCGGCAGCGCCGCAGATACAAACTTTGCCCATCTGACGCGCGACAAGCGCTGCGTGAGATGAGACGCCACCCCTAGCCGTGAGGATACCCTCAGCGGCGATCATGCCGCGCAAATCTTCAGGCGATGTCTCTTCGCGAACGAGGAGAACTTTCTCGCCTTTTTCTGCGGCTTCGACTGCACGGTCGGCATTCAAGTAGATCTTACCGGAAGCCGCGCCTGGACCAGCCGGGAGACCAGAGGCGATGACCTTGGCTTTTTTGGCCTCGGCCACATCAAAGACCGGCGCGAGGAGTTGGTCGAACTGATCGGCAGGGTTGAGGAGGATCGCTGTTTTCCAATCGATAAGCTTCTCTTTGACCATATCCATCGAGAATTTGAGAGCGGCCATAGCAGTGCGCTTGCCATTGCGGGTCTGAAGCATAAACAGTTTGCCTTCTTGGATCGTGAATTCCACGTCCTGGACGTCCTTGAAATGCTTTTCTAAGATGGCGCGAACTTTCATGAGTTCCGCGAACGACTTTGGCATCGCGGCCTTGAGCTTGCTCACTGGCTCTGGCGTGCGGACACCGGCGACCACATCTTCACCTTGGGCGTTGATGAGGAACTCACCGTAGAATTCGTTCACTCCATTTGCTGGGTTGCGGGTAAATGCCACGCCGGAACCTGAGGTTTCGCCTGTGTTGCCGTAGACCATTGCCTGCACATTGACGGCTGTGCCCCATGCGGCAGGGATGTTATATTTGCGGCGATAGACGATCGCGCGGTCGTTCATCCATGAGCCAAAAACAGCTCCTGCCGCTCCGCGAAGCTGATCCCATGGATCGCTCGGAAAAGTTTTTCCCGTGCGGGTTTTGACGAGCTTCTTGAAGTTCTTGACGAGTTCTTTCTGGTCATCTGCGGTGAGGTCGCTGTCAACGATATCTTTGTGATATTTGGCGTGTTTGTAATCGTGGATGGCGGACTCAAAGGGGTCGTGGTCCTCGCCCTCACGCTTTTGAACGCCAAGCACGACGTCACCATACATCTGTACAAAGCGGCGGTAGCAATCCCATGCGAAGCGCTCGTTGTTGGTCGCCTTGGCGAGCGCGAGAACGGTCTCATCGTTGAGGCCGAGGTTGAGGATCGTGTCCATCATGCCCGGCATCGAATCACGGGCGCCGGAGCGCACGGCGACGAGGAGCGGGAAGCCCTTGGAGTCGCCGAATTTCGTGGCCATGATTTTCTCCATGTTGCGCACGCCAGCTTCCATTTGGGCTTGGAGTTCCTTCGGGTAGGTCTTTTTGTTGTCGTAGAAATGAGTGCAGACCTCGGTGGTGATTGTGAAGCCGGGAGGCACTGGCAGACCGATGCGTGTCATCTCTGCGAGGTTCGCTCCTTTGCCGCCGAGGAGGGATTTCATTTTTCCGTCGCCGTCGGCTTTTGCGGCTCCGAATGTGTAGACGTATTTGCCCTTTTTCGGGGCTGCGCTGGTTTTGGTCTTGGTGGGTTTTGCCATAAATTAAGGGAAAGGTTTAACAAAAGCCCCTGCCGTGTCAACGCGACGCACGCACGGCATTGCAAAATCACCAATCAGGTTCAAAATCACATTCCCAAATTCCTAGCAATTGCTAAAAAGAGGTCTTCCCTTCTTTCTATGAAAACAATCTTTATTGGCACGGATAGTGGAGCAACCACCTCGAAGACCTGTGGTGTTTTTGACGACGGCACACCGATCACACTCCGTCTTGCGCAGAGCTCCACGAATGCCCGCCTCGGCACTCAATCGGTCGTCGATGGATGGATCGAAGGTGTTGAAAAATTTCTCTTCGAAAACCAACTGGCGTGGCAGCAGGTCGGCGGAGTGGGGCTCGCCATCCCGGGTCCCTATCTGGCCTATGGCGTGCTCGATCGCACAGCAAACCTGCCCGCCTCCTTCGAGGGTTGGAATTTTTTATCAGACTATGCAGCGGCCCTCGAGCGCCGCGCTGGGCGCCGAATCCCGCTCGTGGCTGGTAATGACGGCAACTATGGAGGAGTCGCCGAGGCCGCTAAAATTCGCGGTGAAAAAAAAGCGGGAGTTATCATGCTGGCGCCTGGCTCGGGTCTTGGAGCGGCCTACATTAGCCCCGATGGCCTGCCGCTGGAAGGAGACACGCTTGCTGGCATGGAGGCAGGGCACATGCCTTCTCCGCTTCATCTTCTCGGGCTGCCAGTTTTCAAATGTGGCTGCGGCCGCAACTGGGGCTGCGTGGAAGCTTACGCCAGCATTTCCGGGTTGGGCCAATATTTGGAGCATTTGCTTCCCAAGTATCCAGACCACGACTTCCACCATTCTGCCGCGCCACTTCAGGAAAAAACGCTTTCGCTGAGAACTCTTGCACAAAAAGGCGACGCCCTCGCGTTGGAGATTTTTGATTTTCAGGCGAAGGCGCTCGGCATTCATGTGGCGAATCTTTCGATGGCCTTGGATGCGGAATTTGTTGTGATCGGGGGCGGTCTCATCGACCCGCACTCGACAACCGAGGAATTCCGCTTGCGTTATCTCGGCGGAATCCAAGCTGCCGCCGAGCCGTGGCTTTTCCCTGTTCAGCGCCGTACGATGAAAATTGTGCCAGCGAGCATGGGCGAGCTCTCCCAGTCGATCGGAGCAGCACTTGTTGCTCTCTACGCTTCATGGAAGTCAGTCTCCTGATGGCGGGGGGATTCATTGCCGCGCTTGATTCCTCCACCATGCAGAGCTTATCATCCGCCCCAATGAATTCAGAACAAACTTTCCGCATCGCCGTGCTGGCGGGCGATGGAATCGGGCCGGAAGTGATGGCAGAGGGCCTGCGTGTGCTTGAAGCGGCCGCAAAAAAATTCTCTATTTCCTTTGAATTTGACCACCAACTGGTGGGGGGAGCTGCGATTGATGCCGTGGGACGAGCCTTGCCCGCAGAGACGCTTGCGGCGTGTGAGCAAGCCGATGCGATTCTTTTTGGTTCCGTCGGTGGTCCAAAGTGGGAATCTCTTCCGGCCAATGAGCAGCCTGAGCGCGCGGCCTTGCTCCCGCTTCGCAAACATTTTGGTCTTTTTGCAAACCTTCGCCCCGCCATTTGTCTTCCGGAACTGACCCACGCTTCGCCTCTGCATCCCCGCCTTGTGGAAGGCGGCTTTGACGTGCTCTGCGTGCGGGAACTCACGGGAGGCCTTTATTTTGGCGAGCCAAAATATATCAAGAGTGAAAACGGCGAGGATTTTGCGGTTGACACGATGATTTATTGGGAAAGCGAGATCCGCCGGATCGCGAAGGTCGCCTTCGAAGCCGCGCGCAACCGCCGCAAAGAAATCACTTCGATCGATAAGGCGAATGTTTTACAAAATGGAATTCTATGGCGCCGAGTTATTAATGAGGTTTCTCGGGATTATCCCGATGTCACTCTCAAGCACCTCTACGTTGACAATGCCGCCATGCAACTCATCAAAAACCCAAAGGCCTTCGATGTGATTCTGGCGGAGAATCTTTTTGGGGACATCCTGAGCGACGAAATGGCGATGATTGCCGGATCTCTCGGCATGTTGCCAAGTGCTAGCCTCGGAGAATCCACCGGTGGGTCCACCGGTGGGCCCACCGGTGGGACTACGCGGTTCGGAATGTTTGAGCCAAGCGGTGGCACGGCTCCCGACATCGCTGGTCAGGGCATAGCCAACCCGATCGCTCAGATTTTGTCTTGCGCCATGATGCTGCGTTTTTCAATCGGTCGCGCGGATGCGGCAGAGGCCATCGAAAATGCGGTGCGGGCTGTGATTTCCAGCGGCCTGCGGACGGGCGATATCCATACACCGGAGGCTCGTTTGGTGGGCACTGCGGAAATGGGAGCGGCCATTGCCGCGCAAATCTGACTCGGTTTTTCCCATGACAAGGAAAACTAAATCTTGACGTGTGTCGGGATCAAAATGAATGATCATCCGCTTAACAACATTTTGGCGCATTCCTATAGCTGCAGGCTGAGCTGCCTTCAGCAAAGGGATGTTCCTACAACTTTCCATAACTTTCGATGTTTGATAATCTTCTGGGACTCTTTTCAAGCGACATAGGCATTGACCTGGGGACTGCTAACACTCTGGTTTTCGTAAAAGATCAAGGCATCGTCCTTCGTGAACCCTCCGTTGTTGCCGTTCAACAAGGAACAAACAGAGTCCTAGCGGTAGGAAATGAAGCGAAGCGAATGCTCGGTCGTACCCCGGGCAACATTGTGGCCATTCGTCCCCTGAAGGACGGCGTGATCGCCGATTTTGAGATCACCGAAGCCATGCTTCGGCATTTCATCAGCAAGGTTCACAATCGCCGCCGCATGGTTCGTCCGCGCGTCGTCGTGGCCGTGCCCAGCGGCATCACCGAAGTCGAAAAACGTGCTGTTAAGGATTCTGCCACACATGCTGGCGCGCGAGAGGTCTATCTTATCGAAGAACCCATGGCTGCCGCTATCGGCGTTGGACTGCCTGTCCAAGATGCCGCGGGAAATATGATTGTTGATATTGGCGGTGGCACCACCGAGGTGGCCCTGATTTCCCTTTCCGGCATTGTCTTTAGCCGCAGCGTTCGTGTGGCCGGCGACGAGTTGGATGAGGCCATCACAAACTACATGAAGCGCGCCTACAACCTGATGATCGGCGAGCGCACGGCCGAGGAGATCAAGATTAAGATTGGCTCCGCCTACAAGTTGGAAAAGGAAGTCGGGCTGGAAGTCAAGGGCCGAGACCTCGTGGCCGGGCTTCCCAAAACAATTTCGATCACCTCCCAAGAGATTCGTGAGGCCCTCATGGAGCCTCTCTCAACGATTGTGGATTCGGTTCGTATCACCCTCGAGCGTTGTCCTCCCGAGCTGTCCGCTGATCTTGTGGATCGCGGTCTTGTGCTGGCTGGTGGAGGGGCCCTCCTGCGGGGTTTGGATCGGCTCATCGCCGAGGCCACGGGGCTTCCTGTGCACGTTGCCGAAGACCCGCTGAGTGCGGTGGCGGAAGGCACCGGGCGTGCTCTTTCGGAGATAAAATTCCTCAAGGCCGTTTCTGCCGAGCGTCCTCACGGGCGGTAACCAGATTCAAGCGGGTGGAAGTTGAGCTTCCTTGTCCTCGATGAACAGATTCAACATTGCGTTAGTGGTGGCCGTAGTGGCTGTGGCAACTTACTTTTCGACCATATCTCCCAGCGCTGTGCAGTCGATGCACTCTGGATTTATGTCCCTGATGTCTCCCTTTCTTCGCACTGGCAGTGCCGTGCAGGAAAATCTTGGGTCGGTCGGCCGCCGCTTGCAGACGCTTGACGAGCTCGAGGTCGAAAATAAAAAGCTATCTGTCGAAAATCGTGAACTCCGCGCCGAGAACAATCTTTTGACTGAACTTGAGGAAGAGAACAGCCGCCTTCGCATGGCTCTGGATTTTCGCGAGCGCTCGAGCTTCAAACTCATGCCGGCTCGCATTATTTCTCGAGACTCCACAACGTGGTGGAACACGATTCGGATCAACCGAGGCTTTGAAGACGGTGTGGAGGCCGATATGCCGGTCGTCACCGATTTGGGCATCGTGGGAAAAACCACGACCGTTTCTAAAAATGAAGCTATTGTGCTCCTGATCACAGATGAAACATGCCGCATTGCAGCCAAGATCGAAGGCACTCGCGAGCAGGGTATCATTACAGGACTTCGTATTCAGGAAACGGCTGCGGAGGGACTTCTGCAGATGAATTTTCTCTCCAAAAGCGCCAAGCTCGTGCCTGCCCAGCAAGTGCTCACCGCCGGAGTCGTCCAAGGATCCTTTCCGCCGGGGCTTGTCATCGGGCGAATCAAAGAATTCCGCCTGCGGGCTCTCGATGGCCAGGCGATTGTTGAATCCACTGTGAACTTGGCCACTCTCGAAGATGTTTTCGTCCTAGTCGGAAAAAAATGAACAAAGTGCTCATTGATCTTGCTGCCTTGTTTGTAGGGGTTGTATTGGCATTCATTGTTCAGGATGCTCTGCCGCCGATGGCGGATTTTCACTCTGCGCACGTTCTTCTCGTGCCCATGGTCTTTTGCTTTGCTGCCATGGTTCTTCCTTTTCCGGTCATGCTCGTCGGTGCGTTTTACACGGGATTCTTGAGCGACCTCACTTACATGCATGTCGTCGGAGGAAAGGTTGAAATCCCGCTCGGTTCATCTATCGTGTACTTTGTGATCTTCGGGAGTATCGCCAATGGATTCCAGCCAGCCATGAAGAGCCGCAATGTTTGGCCCTTTGTGGTTCTGAGTGGTGTCTGCACGTCATTCTATTTGTTGCTTCAATTTTTGACAATTACCATTCAACGAGGCGGCTTTCTTTGGGAAAATGCCGTGTCGTGGCGCATCCTCGCGCCCGGCCTCATGGCCGCGCTCATTGCACCTTTGTTCTATTGGACTCTGTCGCAAATGGACCGATTAATCCCTGATGGCTCGCGCAAAATGAGACTCATCAAACGATGAAGCGCACCCAGCCCGGTTCACGTATTATTTTTCTCGGGATGGTCGTTGTGCTTGGATTTGCCTGCATCCTTTTTCGGTTGTGGGACGTGCAGGTGATCCGTGGCTCCGAGTATGCCTCAAAAATCAACACGAATTCCCAAGTCACCGTTCGCCTTCCGGCTGTGCGGGGGGAGATTTTGGACCGGAATGGAGTGAAACTCGTCGAAAATCGAGCCAGCTTCGAGGTGGATTTTTACTTGCCCGACATGGTTCGTGCCTACAGGGAGAGCAAGGGCAGCGTGCCAATCACAACCTACCGTGGGCGCGTTCACAACATGCCGCGCGATTTGAAGGAGGCAGATGTCGTAAAGATCGTCTCCGAAACCGTCATTCCTCGCATGGAGGAACTGGGAGTGGCGAGGGATTATAATGCCAATGCTCTTCAGATCCACTATCGCACAAATCGCGAGGTGCCGTACAACTATCGTCAGGATCTCGACTTCGATGAAATGGCCATCTTTTCCGAAAAAAATCTCGGACTGGCCGGAGTGAATGTGACTGTGAAGCCGGTCCGCTGGTACGTCTACGGATCGATGGCAGCCCACCTTCTGGGTTACGTCGGCTCCCCGCATGAGCTCGACAAACTCCCCGACCTCCGCGATTTCAATTTTTACGAACCCGATATCGAGGGGAAGACGCAACTCGAGCTCTTCCTCAACGAACAACTCAAAGGCAAACCAGGAGCTCGCATTCTGCAGCGAAACGCAAAGGGAGTCATCGAAGGGGAAGTCGGTCGCCGTGAACCGGTGCAGGGCAATAATGCTTATCTGACCATTGATGCAAAAATCCAATACATCGTGGAGGATGCCCTCCGTGTCGTCGGCCGAGGCGCTGCCGTGGTTGTTGATCCACGGAATGGCGATATCCTCGCCATGGCCTCCGTTCCCTCCTATGATCCGAATGTGTTCATCCCCTCCATCAGCGCCACCAAGTGGACAGAGATCAACAAGGACGAGACGAATCCGCTTGTGAACCGCGCCATCAGCGCCTACGCGCCTGGCTCGACCTACAAAATCCCCATCTCTCTCGCGGGTATGCGCGCCGGTGTGGGGGAAAACTCGTTCAGCTGTTATGGCGGCGTGCAGTATGGTAATAAATATATGAAGTGCTGGATCGCGGAAAAAAAACGCACCCACGGACGTCTTTCTCTAGAGGATGCACTCAAGGTCTCCTGCAACGCATTTTTTTATCAATTTGCTAATGCCGCCGGCATTGACAACATCGTTGCCATGGGAAATATGCTCGGCCTAGGACAAAAATCCGGCATTCCTATCTCCGGCGAATCTCCTGGCGTATTACCCGGCCCCGAGTGGCTATCCTCGGCAAATCCCCGCGCACGCTGGTCGAACGGCCTCACTGCCAATACAGCGATCGGGCAGGGAGACGTTTTGGCTTCGCCTCTTCAGATGGCGATGCTCACCGCTGCCGTCGCCAATGGCGGCACAGTTTATTACCCCCGCCTCATCGATCGCATTGTGGAGCAAAACGGTAAGACGGTTTCACAAGAGCCCCCGCGCATCCGGGCGAATATCGTGAAAGACGGCGGAGTTACCCCCGAACAAATTGAAACAGTCCGCAAGGGCATGTGGAATGTTGTGAATGAGTCTGGAGGCACGGCTGGCCGTGCTGCAAATCCCAAGATGGTCACAGCTGGCAAAACCGGCACCGCGCAGTTCTGGCGCTCGGGAAAAAAAGACAACCACACTTGGTTCATTTCTTTCGCTCCCTACGACAACCCTGAATATGTTGTCGTCGTGTTCGTTCAAGGAGCAAAGTCTGGCGGTGGCGTTTCTGCGCCTATTGCCGCAAAAATTTTCGAAGGAATTCAGAAATATAAAAGTGGCGAGCAGGACGTGCAGCTCGCTTCATTGGAGCCTACCAAGGGCAACTTTCTCTTCACCGAAAGCGTGAATTTTGACCGTGTGGTTGCCGCCTCCACAAAACTCTACGATGATGGCGAGACGGCTGAGAGCCCCTCGGCCGCTGCTCAGGAAAATCGTCCCAGCGCCTCGCCCAATGTGAGAGAAGATGCTGACGCGGCCGGCCGAGTCAAAAATAAAACCAAGCCGAAAACCGCGGATTCCAAGGCCCCCGCACCCAAACCCGAACCCGCCACACCAGTTTCCACCCCCAAACCCAACCCCATCCAGAACATATTCAATTTCATCGGAGGCAAGCGGGAGAATTCCAGCGGCTCTGACCAAAAGAAAAAACCCGACAAAGCACCAGTCCGATGAACTCTCTCAACCCAAGCTCAAACAAGAGCGCTCCAACTCAAACCCACCCATGTTAGAAACCGTGAAAAGAATTTTAGGAATCGGAAAAAAAGCCACCGGCATCAAGCTGGTCATCAGCTGTGAAAAGCTGGAGAAACGCGTGGCACTTCTCGAGAACAACCGTCTCGAGGAATACACGATCGAACGCGAAACCGACCGCAACATCGTCGGTAGCATATTTAAAGGCAAAGTCCGTAATATCGAGCCAGGCATCAAAGCGATGTTCGTTGATATCGGATTTGAAAAAAATGCCTTCCTCCAGTTTTGGGATGCCATTCCCGCAGCACTCGACAGCGGGATCGAGACGATCAATCGCGGCGATGGAAATGCTAAGAAAAAAGCCCCGCGCATCACTCACAAAGACGTGCCAAACATCTACCCCGTGGGCTCGGATGTTCTCGTGCAGGTCAAAAAAGGCCCTATCAGCAATAAAGGGCCTCGCATCACGACAGATATCAGCATGCCCGGTCGCTATCTGGTTTTGATGCCATTCAACGACCAGTTCGGCATCTCCCGTAAAATCGAGGATCCCAAGGAGCGCGAACGCCTGCGCAAAATCCTGCGCGAACTCGAAGTGCCAGAAGGCATGGGAGTCATCATGCGCACCGTCGGGGCCGGCCAGCGTTCCCGCTATTTCGTGCGCGACTTGAGCATTCTTCTCGAGCAATGGGCGCACGTCCAAAAAGGCCTCCAGGAAAAACCGGCGCCAGCCTGTCTCTTCGAGGAGCCGGATCTCATCGAGCGTTCAGTTCGCGATTTCCTCACCGACGAAGTGGATGCCGTGATCATTGACGACGCCAAGTCCGCCGAGCGCATGCAGGAACTTGTCGGGCAGATTTCCAAACGTGCGAAGAAATCCATCCAGCATTACACCGGCGTTCAGCCGATCTTTGAGTGCTTCGGGGTGAAGGCCCAGATCGATGCCGCTTTCCATCGCCAAGTCTGGCTACCCTGCGGAGGCTATATCGTCATCGATGAAACCGAGGCCATGATTGCGGTGGATGTGAATACCGGTCGCAACAAGGGAGCGAAGGATATGGAAAAAACAATCCTCCAAACCAATCTGGAAGCCGCTGAGGAGATCGCCCGTCAACTTCGCCTTCGCAATATCGGAGGCCTCATCGTTGCCGACTTCATTGACATGAAAAGTCGTAAGGATCAGCAAGCCGTTTACACACGCATCAAGGAGCGCCTGAAGCGCGACAAAGCCCGTACCCACGTGCTGCCGATCTCACAACTCGGCCTCATGGAAATGACCCGACAGCGCGCCAATGAGAGCCTTGCCAGCGCGGTCTTCATTCCTTGCCCTCATTGCAGCGGAAAAGGTGTCATCAAGAGTCCCATGACCATGAGTGTGGAGCTCCAGCGGGCCCTCCATTCCGTCATGCGCAAGCACCAAGAACTCATCCACGAGGTCCGCGTCACGGTGCATCCCGACCTCCTTAACCGCCTGCGCACCGAAGACGAGGAGCACCTCGTTGACATCGAACGCCGCTACGCTGGACGCCTCGTCTTCCGCGCCGACCCGACATTCCACCAAGAAAAATTCGTCATCTCCGACGCTAAAACCGGCGAGGAACTCAAAGGCTGATCCCATGCTTCTCCGCGCAGAATACATCGCCGCTTTCACCCACGAAGACCGGGTCGTGCGAAATACGGCCCTGGAACTCGTCACCCGCTGCAAGGCGGGAGGGATGGACGCGACCCGCCAAGTCCTGCGCACCATAGAGGCTCATGGCTTCGATGGGGGCTTTCTTTATTTGCACAACCTCCTCGAATTGCCCCTCGATGATGAAACCTCCGGGCAGCTTCTCGGTCTCCTTTCCAGTGATCATCATCGAGGCTCTTCGCATCTGGCTTTCAAGTGGTTGACCAAAATGGCCCCCGTTGGCTTCCTAGGCATTCACCGTGAGGCCATCCGAGGGATTGAAAAAGACCACGAATCTTTTTTTCCCGATGACTTTATCGGAAAGTGCATCGAGGATAGGCTGCGCTTGGCTGTTACGCCTCCGGCGGAACTCCTGCTCCGTCTTGACGAGCTTCCCATGGAGTGCTCAGTGCCTCGCCCTTCTTATCCATGCGATCTGGTCAATGAGGCGAACAAAATCATAGACATCCTGGCCGACATCCCCGCGTTTCGCGGCGAACTCGAATCCCGGGCCAATTCTTGGATTGCTCTTGATTTGGAGGCCGATGCACCTGACATTGCCGAGGGTGCGACCCCGGTCCTTGACAATTTCTGGCCCGTCTTATTCGCTGTTTCCATAGTCGGTAAACTCCGCCTCCTGCACACCATCCCGACCCTTGTAAAGCTCTTGTCTCTCGATGACGATAGCATGAGCGAAAGTGTCGCCGATGCACTTGTCGAGATGAGCTCCATCCATACCCTCCAAGCTTGGGAGGAGGCGTATCCGAATCTCGAGTGGCACGAGCGTCTCTTTTTGAGCAGCACCTGCAGCCACATCTCCGAATCCGGAGTGGATGCCTTCCTCCAACGCTTGCTGGACAGCGAAGACGATCCGGAATTATTCACAAGGCTCATGGCGTGCCTCTCCATGCAACCCACCGAATCCGCCACCGAACTCTGCGCGGAATTTTACCGGGATTATCAGGATGATCCCGAAGCCCAGGAAATCGCCGAGAATCTCTACACGCGCCACATTGTTCTTGATCGGTCTCATGCCGATTTAAAAATCTGGCAAAAAGTTAGTTGCGATATCTACGAGCGTTTCCTCAAGGTCAAAAATTCTGTTTCCGATTTCAGCTTTCCCGAGCCTGATGACACTGATGAGGAATTCTTCGATGAGGAATCCCTCGACGAGGCTCCGTTGCTATGGAATTCTCCCGCGCCCTCTTCGAAAATCGCCGAGCCCTTTATTGCCTCTCCCAAGTCCGGCCGAAACGACCCTTGCCCCTGCGGTTCGGGAAAAAAATTTAAAAAGTGCTGCTTCACAGCTTGATCTGCGAATCTCGTTAAAATCTCGCTGCCAATGTCCTCTCGACGAGAACTTGACAAGTCGTCCGTGTGCGCCAACTTTGGAGCACAATGAAAACAGCAACCGTCCGGGATTTAAGAAACCGCTACACCAGCTTATTGAGTTGGATTGGAGCGGGAGAAGAAATTCTCATTACGCAGAGAGGAAAAACCATTGCCCGACTAATCCCTGAACAGGATCAGCCATCTCAAAGCGTGGACTGGTCCCAGAGTCCTGCCGTGAAGAGAGACCGATCCGGGGCCCATCGGCTGACGGTTGCGGAATCCCTCGAACTCATCCACGAGGCTGGCGGAAAATGGTAATCTGTGCAGACACCAGCTTTTTGTTCTCGCTCTACGGGAACGATGGCAATACGCCGCGTGCAGTTGCATGGATGAAGACCTGCCGCACCGCCCTGACCCTCAGCACACTGAACGAGTATGAACTGGGAAACGCGCTTCGATTTGCAGAGTTCCGGAAGGGGATTGGCCCCGGAGAAGCAGCTTTCTTTTGGGCGCAATTCGAGGCGGATCGCGCCGCTGCGCGGTTGAAGGTTCAGGTCTGTAATCTCGCGGATGTCGTGGATGAAGCAAAACGCATCTCCTCCACATACTCACTCACAGGCGGGCATCGCGGCTTTGACATTCTCCATGTGGCAGCATCCCTTCGACTGAAAGCGAAACAGTTCCTCACCTTCGATGCCAACCAAAAAAAACTCGCCGAGGCCGAAGGCATGAAGGCACCATTGTAACGCTGAGTCGCTTCGTTCGCGTATTGGTTTTTTGAGGCAAAGAAAAAAGGGTCAAAATAACAAGTCAGATGGGTTCATTTTCATTGGATGAAAAAACCGGATTCATCAATTGATGGAACTTTACTCGTGATCGTTCGCAGACAGCGACAGGGACGGGTTCTCCATTTTTTGGAATGCGAGAACAGGATGGATTGATTTCCTAAATTTATGCGCTAAATCGAATATTGACAAAATATCCGATTTGGCGCATATTGTCCGCGTTATGCAGCTGGCTCGTGATTCCAAACAAATCGGCAACATCATCCGCCGTGCCCGCAAAAAACAAGGACTAACACAAAGCCAACTTGGCGACAAAGCGGGCTTGCGCCAAGCCACCATCTCGCAAATTGAAAGTGGACATCCCTCAGCTCGTATCGACACGCTTCTTCAACTTTTCGCGGCCCTCGATCTAGAACTTCGCGTTGCCGAGCGCTCCAAGGACTGGAGCATTACCTAATGCCTCGCCGACCAGTCCATCAGCCCTTGCGGGTTTTTATGAACGGCCAACCGGTGGGTTTTTTTCTGAAAGAGCCGGGCGGTGCGGTCGCCTTTGGATACGAGGAATCCTGGCTCGCGCGGGACAATGCCATCCCAGTGTCGCTTTCGCTTCCCTTGAGGGAAGATCCTTTCAAGGGACTTGCCGTCGCCGCTTTTTTTGAAAACCTCTTACCTGATTCCGAACCACTAAGGCGGCGTGTTTCTGAAAAAGTCGGTGCGGAGGGAATCGACGCCTATAGCCTCTTGTCGCGAATTGGCCGCGATTGTGTGGGAGCTTTGCAATTCCTCCCCGAAGACGAGCAGTTGCAGGCCAGCGCCGAAATCCAAGGGCGTGTGGCATCGGACGGCGAGATCGAGGGCATGTTGTTGAATCTCTCGCAGACTCCGCTCGGCCTTGACCGCGAGCGGGATTTCCGGATTTCGATCGCGGGCGCGCAGGAAAAAACAGCGCTCCTCCACCACAATGGCAGTTGGTGGAAACCCTCCGGCGCAACGCCAACCACCCACATCTTTAAAAAGCAAATGGGAACACTGCCAAGCGGGTTGGATCTCTCGAATAGCATCGAAAACGAATTCTATTGCCTGCGTTTGCTGGCGGCCTTCGGCCTGCCTGTGAACCGCGCGGAAATTTCCACCTTTGGAAAAACCAAGGCCCTGGTGATCGAACGCTTCGATCGGAGGTGGACCCCGGATGGGCGCTTGCTGCGTTTGCCCCAAGAGGATTGCTGCCAAGCCCTGTCAGTCCCTCCGTCCAGGAAATACCAGAATGACGGTGGTCCGGGCATCGCCGACATTCTTCATCTGCTCAAGGCCAGCGACACGCCTGCCGAGGATCAGAAACGGTTTTTAAAGGCGCAGGTGGTATTCGTGTTGATTGGAGCCACGGACGGACACGCCAAAAATT